>NZ_JBNKPP010000298.1:0-38435 GCF_050295395.1 Agarivorans sp. | reverse complement strand
AGGGTTAGAGCCAGTATTAAGTACTATTCAAGGTGGTAGCCTACGTAACGCGATCCCTCGGGAAGCTAGCTGCAGTGTACTTTATCCAGCCGACAAACAAGCCGAGCTAAACAGTTTGCTGGAACAACAGATTACCCAGCTGCAAGATGAATACGGCCTAGTTGAAACCAGCCTTGAAGTGCTTGCAGAAAACATTGAGCGCCCCAGCCACAGTTTAAGCCCAGCCCTATCTCAGCAAATTGTGGCCAGCTTAAACGCCTGCAACAACGGCGTAGTGAGCATGAGCCAGACAGTGCCGGGTGTGGTAGAAACCTCGTTAAATATAGGGGTGATTAGCCAAACCGCAGAGAGCATTGATATTAAAATTTTGGTGCGCTCGCTAATTGACTCCAGCCGCTTACAAGTTGAAGCCAGCTTAGCCTCATTATTTAGTTTGTGTAATGCCAAGGTTAGCCATAGCGGTGCTTACCCCGGTTGGAAGCCAGACAATAACTCCACCATGAAGAGCGTGGTTCAACAAAGCTACCAGCAGCTATTTGGCCAATGTCCAGAGGTGATGGTGATACACGCTGGTTTAGAGTGTGGTCTATTTAAAAGTGCTTACCCAGATTGGGACATGGCCTCGTTTGGCCCCACGATTAAATTCCCCCACAGCCCCGATGAGAAAGTGGAAATTGCCGCGGTAGAAAAGTACTGGCAACTGCTACTCAGCGTATTGCAAAACATTCCTGCGAAGGCTTAGTTAAGCTCAAACGGCAAAGCCAGTTGTGCAGACTGGTTTTGCTGTGGGTGCACCAAACCAATATGTACCCCAATGAGACGCACCGCCTTACCCTTGCCTCTTGCTAAGGCCTCGTCTAACAAACTCAATAATAGGGTTTCGTCAATCGTTTGGCATTGCTGCTCTTTAGTGGTTTGGCGAAAATCGGCGAACTTTACCTTCACGCCTAACTTGTTGATATTCGCCTCTTGTAGGTGTCGTTCACTGCGCCGCCGCAGCTCCGGTAATAACCCGATTAGCCGCTCGGCCAATAAGCAGGGGTCGCCCTCATCTTGAGCAAAAGTACGCTCTACCGCCACCGATTTACGTTGTCGCTCACTCGATACTTCGCGCTCGTCAATACCTTGGCAACGCAGCCACAACATATCGCCAAATTTACCAAAATGCTGCTTTAACTGTGCTCTATCGGCGCGGCGCACGTCTGCTCCGGTGTACAGCCCTTGCTGGTGTAACTTTTCAATACTCACCTTACCCACACCAGAGATCTTTTCTAAGGCCAATTGTTCAATAAACTCGCTCACCTGCTCAGGGCAAATCACAAATAAACCATTGGGTTTATTAATATCAGAAGCAATCTTGGCGAGAAACTTCACCGGCGCCACGCCGGCAGAGGCCGTTAAGCCAGTTTCATTAAAAATATCTTGGCGGATCTGCTGAGCAATCAAAGTGGCCGAACCTTGGCATAACTCACTATTGCTCACGTCGAGGTAGGCTTCATCTAAAGACAGCGGCTCAACCGCTTCTGCATACCGATGAAAAATGGCTTGAATTTGCTGGCTCACTTGCTGATATACCGCCATACGCGGCGCCACCAGTTGTAAATGCGGGCAAAGTTGTAAGGCCTTATGGGTGGGCATGGCCGAGCGAATGCCATATTCCCTGGCCAAATAATTGCAAGTAGTTAGCACGCCTCGGCCCCCGCGCATGCCTCCCACCGCTAACGGAACTTCAGCCAAATGTGGCTGGTCACGCATTTCTACAGCAGCATAAAAACAATCCATATCTACATGGATAATTTTTCGCGGGTGAACTGCCGATGCCATTAAAAAACGCCCAAAACTGTATTTTTATACAGTGTAATTACTGGCAGAATAAATGCCAAGCTTTATACCAATCGGGATAAGTGAATGCGCAGGGCATTGCGCAAATATAACGCTTAGGGCGAGGCTCTAACTTGCGGCTAGCTAGTTAGCGACAAAACCTATAAGGTCGCTAGTAGCAAGCATGAGCCAATATTTATTCTGATGGGCATTAGAAACTAGCTTCTAAGCTTAATTTTACATTTGCTATGGTGTCATTATCACTGCTTCAGTAGTATTAAAACACTCTGCAAAACAAAGGAAATCAGCTAGTGAATCAGCCGCGTGTTAGTCAACTGAGTATTTATCCCATCAAATCCACCGCAGGGATCCACCTAAACCGAGTATTTGTTGAAGAATACGGTTTAGCCTTTGACCGACGTTTTGTAGTCGCCGATCTTAGCGGCAATCAAATTACTGCCAGAACACACCCCAAGCTTGCCCAAATTCACAGCGCACTAACCGTTAGTGGTCTGCAATTACGCGCGCCGGGCATGAACGGTTTAAACATCGTCTACGATGAGTTTTCCAAGAATTACCACGAGGTAAAAATATGGAAAGACAGCGTGCAAGGCCAGCACTGTCATGGCGATTACGATACTTGGTTTAGCCACTATCTCGGCGAACCCTGCCAGTTACTGTTTTTTGGCGAGCTCTCATCGCGCTTAGTAAAACAGCGTGAGACTCAGGTGGCTTTTGCCGATGGCTATCCGCTATTGCTGATTTCAGAAGCCTCCTTGGAAGATCTCAACCTACGCTCAACGCTTAATCACAGCATGGCGCAATTTCGCCCTAACCTAGTGGTGAAAAATACCGAAGCCTTTGCCGAAGACGGCTGGAAGCGATTCCGCATTGGCGATGTAGAGTTTGAAGTACAAAACGGCTGTTCTCGCTGCATCTTCACCACCCTAGACCAAAGCAGCGGTAAGTTTCATCCCACTAAGGAGCCTTTAACTACCTTGGCGGAATATCGCAAAGGCGACGATGGCAATGTTTACTTTGGGCAAAATGTTGTGGCCTTAAACAGCGGCACGATTAGCCTTTATGATCCAGTGGAAGTGCTAGAAACCAAAACTCCCGAACACTATCCAGAAAACATTAGCAAACGTAAGCAAGCCGAGCCCACCAAGCCTAGCTGGCAACAAGGCGAAACTATAGATTTACAATGCATTGCCAAAAAAGCCGAAACCCACGATTTAACCACCTATATTTTTGCCGCGCCGCCGCATCGCCAGTGCGACTATCAAGCGGGGCAATACTTGGCTTTTGATTTTGAAATAGACGGCAAACCGGTGCACCGCAACTATACCTTGTCGAGTTCACCAAGCCGCCCCGAGCGCTTAGCCATCACCGTGAAAAAACTAGAACAAGGCTTGGCCTCTAATTGGCTGCATCAGCACTTTACGCCGGGAATGAGCTTAGCGGTACACGCCCCCAGTGGCGACTTTCACCTACAACGCACCAATAACCATAAACTGCTGCTACTGTCAGCGGGCAGTGGCATTACGCCTGTATTGTCGATGCTACGTTATTTAAGCGATATGAACATAGCTAAAGACATTGTGTTTTTACATAGTGCTCGCCGAGAGCAAGACTTAATGGCTCAAGCAGAAATCGCCCTACTCGCCAGTAGTTTCAAACATTGCCAAGTGCATTACACCCTCACCCAAGAGGCATCTAGTTCTTGGCAGGGCTACCAAGGCCGGCTTAATCGCGGCATGTTGATGGATATTCCCGATCTTAGTGAGCGCAGCGTATTCCTCTGCGGGCCACAAGATTTTATGCAAAACGCCAAAGAACAACTACTGGCCTTAGGTGTACACCAAGACGAGATTTTCGAAGAAAGCTTTGGCCACGCGGTGGAGCCCGTCAGCGATTCTAAGCCGGTTAATATTTTGTTTGATAGCTGGGATACCTATGTGCAGGGCAACAACCAACAAAATATACTAGAACAAGCTGAACAAGCAGGCCTACAATTACCCTACTCCTGCCGTGGTGGCTTTTGTGGCACTTGCAAAGTTAAACTGCAAAGTGGTGAGGTTAAGCAACTAGAAGACAGCGGCCTCAGCGATGCAGAAAAGCAACAAGGCTACATTCTTAGCTGTAGTTGTATTCCAGTGAGTGATTTATGTATCACCCATGATTAAACTAACTCTATTCACCCTTACTTTAACCAATAGATAGGAAGACCCCATGAAGTTTCTTCACACGATGGTTCGCGTACGAGACCTTGACGAATCTATGCATTTTTATTGTGACCTGCTGGGCATGAGCGAAGTTCGCCGTTACGACAGTGAACAAGGGCGCTTTTCACTGATTTACTTGGCCGCCGACGAAGACATAGAACGGGTTAAAGCCGAACAAGCACCTTGTTTAGAGTTGACCTACAACTGGCCAGATGAAGACGGAAAACAAGAACAATATACTGGCGGGCGTAATTTCGGTCATATCGCAGTTTCAGTGGAGAACATCTACGCACTATGCGACAAATTACAACAGGCCGGTGTTACCATTAATCGCCCCCCGCGTGACGGCCACATGGCCTTTGTAGTATCACCAGACGGCATTTCGGTAGAGCTACTACAACAAGGCGAAGCCTTAGCGCCCAAAGAACCTTGGGCCTCTATGCCAAGCACCGGCAGCTGGTAAAAACTCAGCGCTAACAGTAAGTGTAAATAGGGCGATACAGCTAGTTTTGGCTGTTCGCCTTAGTTTTGTTATACAAGCCGTCATGCCGAGCTAGAAAAACGCAACCAAAGCTTGATAAAATGCTAACAATCTATAAACAAACAAAAACTTCTGCTAATGGACGACCGCGAACGGATCATCGCCGAACTACAGCAACAAAATAAGTGTTTACAAGCGCAGCTAGACGAGACCACTAAGTTACTTAACATCAGTTTGCACGATAGTGGGCTGGTGTTGTGGCAACAGCACATCCCTTCAGGACGCTTAAGCTTGTATAACTCTGAATACGGCAAAATCTGCGGCGTTTCTGAAGATGAACAAGCGGCGCTGTACGAAAACTGGAAGTCTAATTTGCACCCTGAAGACCGAGAGTTCGCCATTGAGGCCTTTGAAGCAATGATCAAAGGCCAAGCAAACGAGTTCAACGTAGAATATCGAATGATTCATAAGGATGGCAGTACCCGCTGGGTGAAAGACCGAGGCAGCATCCAAGAATATGATGAAAACCACCGCCCCTTGCGAGTGATTGGTACCCACATAGACATCACCCAATCTCGCCTTGACCAAGTTCGTCTAGCACAATTGGCTCACCACGACACTCTCACCGGGCTGCTCAATCGACATGCTTTTGAATTGCAGTTTAAAGAGTATTGTCAGAGCATCGATGAAGTGGGAGGCACCCTGATGTTCATCGACTTAGATAAATTTAAGCCAATCAACGACCAATACGGACACACCATTGGCGACAAGTTGCTAATCGCATGTGCCGAGCGCATTAATAAACATTGCCCAGAACACGGCGTCTGTGGCCGTATTGGTGGTGATGAATTTGCTCTGCTGGTGCCCTTTAGTGAAGAACAACAATTAAGCCAATTAGCCGAGCAGCTATTAGCCAGCTTTGAGGCCCCCTTCACCCACCAGAACATATCGGTGTCGGTGAGCTTAAGCATCGGCATGTGTAGTTTTCATCGCCACGACGAAGACTTTCAGCAAATCCTACATCGTGCCGACCAAGCGATGTACCAAGTAAAATACAATGGCAAAAATAACTTTGCCTTATGGTCGCCAAATAGTGAGTAGCTAAGAGAATTGGTACTTTGACGCCCGGTTAAGGGCTACTCATACGTGGTAAATGCGAAGTAAAGTCAAACAAACTATAAAAATATCAATACCTTAGCCTGTTAAATATTTACTCTCTTTGTCTCAAAATTAAGAGTGGACAACCGCAGTAACTAACAGCCTTTGTGCTTAAATTGTTATCTAGTATTTAGATCTACTCTCGCTCACTTCAGAAAAATATAGACTTATAAGATAAACTCAAAGATTAAAACCGCCCTAGTTAACCATTATGCCATTAGAGCACCAATTGTTGCTCTAATGGGAATGCTCTTAGGATTAGTCCCTTCTAGACGATCTACTTTAATGCCGAAATGTTCGGAAGTAACACGTTTACGATGAAATAAATATCACAGTTTTACAAAAATAGTGGAGAGCTATTTTTGGTATGAAACTGCGACTCGCTCAACAAGCTTTCATCTTTTAGAGGTATAAATTTCATGCACCTTAACCATAAGGGCATTCTTTTCGAGAAAAGACAACAGTCACAGGTAGTTAGCTCAAGGGCATCTGTAAGTATTTTTAATTGGTTTACCCACAATAACAGCTACCTAAATACTTCTTATCCGTCATGCTTATTCCCAGCACCTAAAAATAATCAGTCTCACAAGGTTTTAACCTACGCATCTTTGGGAGAGAGCTAAAAGCCAGAATCATAATTCATTAGCCAAATAGCTAAGTGTTACGCTGTTCTAACCAAGCTAAAATTGTCGGTATAAATTCCACGGCAAAAGCATCTTGCTCTAACCACATGAGTTTAATCCATTGCAGAGCCCCAATACTTTGACCGCTAAATGAATCTGCGTTTAACATTGCATGACTAGCATTAGCTATTAGCATTGTAGTGACGAAACTATTGTTATTCTCTTTCCAAGATGCAAACTCTTGCTTTGCATTTACATTGAGATCTTTCTCACCCCATAAATATAAACTAGGCACTTTAATCTCTGAATAATCTTGTTTTGCATCCGATTTAAAGTTGTTTAAGACAAACTGAAAACGCTCTTTGGTCATAGCTTTCTTTCCAGCAAACTTTACATATTCACTATACGATGGAGCCTGTAGCAAAAATGAAATTTCTTTAGTGTAGTCAGCTAAAGCAGCGCTGATCTGCTTCTTATTTTTACCCGCCAATTGACAGTCAATTTTTGTGTAATACCGGCCCTGCTCAACCCAATTAGTAGCGAAGCCAATACCAATAACAAAACCCATTTTTGAGTTTTGATTTGATATGGCAGGTAAGACCCAGCCAGCTTGGCTAAAACCGATGAGCCCCGTAGTTTGAGCAGTAAAATTATATCTATGTTGAACAAAGTCTATTGCAGCTAAGACCTCAGATTGTCGATCAAACATGGTCTGCTCAAGCCAATCTCCTGAAGACCCCCCTACATTTGGCTTATCCCAGCTAAACACAGCATAACCATTTTGTCTTAGTGGCTCCCAAATAAGATTGTAATAGCCTCCTGCATCGTAGGTCATCGCCCCATCACCATGAACAAAAAGTAAAATCGCTTTAGCTGGTTTGCCATTAGTGCTTGCAAGGTAATGCCCAGATAAACGAGTATTTTTGTGTTTAAAGGTCACTTCTTCAGCGAAGCAATACGTGAATGAAGATACGGCAAAAAATAATGACGCAATCAACCTAATCATCTTGCCTCCATCAAGTGAATATGCTCTAAAGAAAATTAAAATAGCCCACCTAAACTAAATCACTAAACAATGACAATTAAACTAAGCTGCCGTTACTAAAACAAACCAACATTAACATCTTTTAGTCATAACAAGCCTAAGACAAGACTAAAAAATAATTTAAAAACAACAACATTGGCTACTAAGCATGGCTTAGCGAGACTTTAACCTAACGCTAAACAAAACAAAGCCGAGTAATTATGGAATAACGCAGCCCTCTTTAAAAATGATGAGATAGAGGGGAATAACATTACCCAAGAAATTACGATACTGGATAAGAGAATGGTTATCCGAGCCGACAGCAGTCTGAGAATAACACGAGGAATTTAATGTCGTGAGGTGTATTAGTGGGAAAATTCGGCTCTTATCATGTAGTTGGGCAGATCGATTACCCTACTATTGATTGCTAGACTAAACACGCTGGATACATGCTAGCTAACCAATCTCCAATCAGAACTTACAAACATAGATTCATTTATATATCTAAATTGACTTTTCTGTGATCAATATCAAATATACTTGACATCCTCTTCCTCCGAGTCTCAAATAGTGGAAGGTGATCACAGGGAGTGATTAGAATGCAACGCCTAGAAGTCTCAGTACTACTCCGTGCTTTTTCTATTTTTGCGATTGTAGCAAGTCATTTTGGTTTCATAGCGCTTACTGGTGGTGCTTTTTACCTAATTGCGCTCTCTGGCTACAATTTTGTCCGCTTTACTCTACCCAAGTTTGGTTTTTCTGCAGAGAAACCCGAAACCGTAGAAGGGATTAGCTTTTTACAGAAATACTTCCGCTTTGTGGTCAAAATTATTGTGCCAACCTGCCTCTACTTGATTCTTCTCTACAGTGTTTTTGGTGAGTTTCATTGGTTTGGTCTGTTTCTGATGGGCAACTTGATGGGCCCTAACTACGCCCATGGCTTCAGTTATTGGTTCTTAGACGTACTGATCCAAATTTATGTTCTTTTTGCATGTATTCTGATGATTAAGCCTCTACGTTGGCAATTAACCATTGAGCCTTATCGTTTCTTCGCGGTAGCAACTGTCATTTCAGTGATTGTGCGGTTTCTATTCCTGTCACAATTTGACACCAATGCGCTAATGGATCGCCTACCACACTTGATGTTCTACATGTTTGTACTTGGCGCTCTTATCTCACTCAGCCAAACCACCTCACAGAAACTGTTAACCTCTGGGCTGTTAACTTTAGTGTGTTTGTATGATTTGATTAATGACTTTGGTGGCAATGTGACGATGATGTATTTTGGATTACTGGCAACCTTATGGATGCCCGCCATCCCCTTTCCGAAGTTACTTGCACGGCCGATTACACTAGTCGCAATGTCATCCCTTTTTATTTATCTCTGCCATTTCCAGGCGCGTAGTCTGGCCCAAAAGCTACTGCATGAACCTAGCCCCGCAGTATGTACGCTTTTTGCTTTAATCATTGGGATCATCGCAAGCGAGTTATGGAAACGGCGACATAGGCTATTTAATAGCGTCAAAACCCGCGTATTGAGCCAAGTCAAAGCCTGATGATACATTAAGCTTGCCGAGCAGGCGGATCATATACTGCTCATTTGCTCGCTCCCCGTATCATTAAGGCCAGAAAGCTTCGTTTTAAGCTAGATACCCAATATAAAATCAAAACCAACCATTGATTATGTAGTTATTTTGGGCAAATAACGCGAGAGAGTCTAACCAGTCAAGAAAGGAACGGCTGGAAGAGCGTTCACATCACCAGCCGATAAATTGATAACAAGCATTTTAGCTTAAAAACTGTAAGCCCTATTCCACGCCTTGATCGCCCCGTTACCGGCTTCGACACCATTTTGATATGCCTGTTGTAGGGATTTGGTATCACGGCTCAACCTTTTCAGCTGGAAATTATCCGGCGGACATATTTGCACAATCTCCACACCATGAGGCGGATTTTCGATGAGATCCACGGCTTGATTATAGCGAATATCCCGTGTCAACATGGGTTCAATCAAAGCAGGGGTATGACGCAGTAAATGACGCATCAAACCAGGAGCTTTCACTGGAGACTTGCGATACGCCGACGGACGACTGCGCAGCACCATAATCCGCTTGGCTCCGCGGCGCATGGCTTCAGCAACCGGAATCGCATCGGCAACGCCACCGTCAACGTACGGCACACCGCCGAGTAACACTCCGCGACGGTAGGCTATTGGCACGGCGCTGCTGGCTTTCATCGTTTCGGTCAGCAACGCAAGCTCCGGCGTGTGGTACTCTGCAGCGCCCGTATCCTGTCGCGTCACTCCCAGAAAAAACGGCCGCGACTCCTGTTTGAGGGTATGCATGTCTATCCCCAGCTCGGCCAGAGTCACCGTCCACATCCAGTCCAGATCCATTAAATCACCACCGCGCAGAAACTGCCCGGGGCGGACGAATTCACGGCGACAACTGTAATCGGTATAAATTTTCAGGTTTCGCCCTGGCATATTGGCCAGATAGGCCGCAAGATTACTGGCGCCAGCCGATACTCCCCAAAAGCTGTCAAACGGAGAAAAATCCTGCGCTAAAAAGCTATCCAGCACGCCACACGAGAAAACACCTCGCATCGCGCCACCTTCCACGATGAGTGCATTTGGGCCAATTTGCTGTGCCATTTGAGTCCGAATCCGTAGAGTCAAAACACTAGCCTACCGCAAATACCACGGCTAACCAATTCTCGTGCACAGTTTCCAACTAAAAGAACGTTGTAAACGTCTGATTATTAGCCATTATTAGTATTATCATCAGCAAATGGTACGCGTATTAAAGTGCTATATTAAAGTCGCTGTCACCCCCGAATTGCTCTAAAACAGTCATTAGCTGCTCGACTGAGCATGGATTGTATTTCTCTACCCGTTGAGAGTTAGCTCTAACAAAAAACTGTAGCCCAAACCTTCATCAGAGCTCAGGTACACCAAAGGTAAAAATCGCAGAATAAATACTGATCCGAGAGTGCAGCTCTTTAAACTTCAAGACTCAAAAAAGCTAAACAAGCCAACCACCTTACTCACAAATTATGGCTTAACGGAGTTTTAGTATCAGCGAGGCGAACGTTTAAGGAAGTAAGGTGAGTGAGGCGAAAACATAGCGCCATTTTTCATAAGCGAACTTTAGCCTCTAGCAAAGCTTTTATACCAGCGGCTGATTTGCTTACGCCGTGGCCAGAACAGTCCCAAAAATATCGCCGCGTAAATCAAAGGCTCTAGGTAGCCGGACTTAAGTGACCACCAAAAATGCACCACCACCAGCAAACTCAGCGGATAGATAAAACCATGCAATTGCAGCCAGCGCTGCCCCATTCGCTGTTGCAGGGCTTTAAAGGAAGTAACGGCCATGGCTAACAACACTAAAAAGACCAACATGCCTAGCCAAATGTAGGGGCGTTTCACCAGCTCTTCGGCAAATAGCGACCAATCTAAGGCTAAATCAAACAGCAAATAGGCACTCAAATGTAAGCTAGCATAGGCGAATACGTATAGGCCGATTAAGCGGCGAAACGCCAGTAAGGCTGGGACTTTGTAGCGCCGAGAAAGCGGCGCTAAGCACAATGTCAGTAGCAAGATATTTAAGGCACTATTGGCAAGATAGTGAATGATTTGCTGAACTGGGTCACCGCCCCACCACTGCATTAGTACTGCGCTCACGCAATAAGCTAAAGGGCTTAACAGCGCGAGGTGGAGCAGCGCCTTTAGCTGCCATCGATAGCTTTGTAGCCAGCGGTTTAGCAATTTGCTCATTGGCACTCCTAAAAGTAACGGCTTAAATCCATGCCTTTATACAAATGCGCCACCTGTTTGCCGTAGCCATTGAACAACTCGGTGGGAATACGTTTGCGCCCCAATAAGCCGGCATCGTCAATTCTACGTTCGCTGGCTTGGCTCCAACGTGGGTGGTCTACTTGCGGGTTCACATTGGCATAAAAGCCGTATTCATGTGGAGCGAGTAGGTTCCAAGTGGTGGGTGGCATATTTTCCACAAAGCGGATCCGCACTATCGACTTAATGCTCTTGAAGCCGTATTTCCACGGCACCACTAAGCGTAGCGGTGCGCCATTTTGCGCAGGCAAGGTTTTACCGTACATGCCCACCGCCAGAAAAGTGAGAGGGTTCATCGCTTCGTCTAGGCGCAACCCTTCCACATAGGGGTAATCGATACCGCCGCCAATGAATGGGCTTTTCTGACCGGGCATTTGTTCGGGATCGTAGAGCGTCTCAAAGGCCACATAACGAGCGGAAGACAGTGGCTTAACCTTTTTTAGCAACTCGCTCAAACTAAAGCCCACCCAAGGGATCACCATTGACCAAGCCTCTACGCAGCGCAAGCGATAGATGCGCTGCTCAAGCGCCATGCTTGCCATTACTTCGTCTAGGTCTAGCGTCAGAGGCTGCTCCACCAAACCGTCGATGGTGAATGTCCACGGGTGAGGGTTAAACTCTCGGCTGTTTCTTAAGGGGTCGTTTTTACCGGTACCAAACTCATAGAAATTATTATGGCTGGTCGCCTTTGATTCAGGGGTTAAGGCGTCCTTATGCAAGGGGGGAATATCTGTCTTAGTTAAGGCCTTGCGTACTAAAGCGGCTTTGTCGTCTTCGTCACTGCCAAACCAAGAGGCAGCCTGACCAACACCAGGCAGCGCCGCAGCAGAACCGGCTACCGCCAAACCTTTAATGATATTGCGGCGCTGCTTAAACAGCGCTTCTGGGGTTACCGCAGATTCAGGCTCTTCCCAGTCACGTTTAATTTTCAACCACATAGCATCTCCTTTTTAGAACAGACCACACCAGTGCCGAATAAATTTCACTTTGCTGCAAAAAAGACCGCAATATCACAACACTTTGCATGACTTACATCTTACTGACAACCCGCTTAAGGTGCTGATAATCACCCATTACTGGCAAGCCTGTTAGATAACGGCGCAACATGTCCATGGCAACGGCTGTAGACATAATACGTACCACCGAGCGACTTCGATTAAACATTTGTAGCTGTTGGCTAAAACAACGTTTACCGTCGGACAAACTAAAACACACGGTGCCTACCGGTTTTTCTTCACTGCCGCCACCGGGCCCAGCAATGCCGGTGATAGACAGCGCTATGTCGGCTTCACTATGGCGCAATGCGCCTTCTGCCATGGCTTGGCTGGTTTGAATAGACACCGCGCCATATTCAGCAAGCAAGGACTCAGGCACGCCTATGCTTTGCTGTTTGGCTTGGTTGCTGTAGGTAACAAAACCGCGCTCCACATAGGCAGAACTGCCTGCTACGGCCACTAGCTCACTGGCGAGCATACCGCCGGTGCAAGACTCAGCAAGCACTAGCTTTTTGTTTTGCGCTATCATCAACTGTTGCAGATGCAAGGCCCAGTCGGCTTGATCTTCAGAAAATACATGCTCGCCCAGTTGCTGGCGTAGCGAATCAATTAACGCAGTAAACTGCGGCTCGGGACGCGGGTAAAAGACTTTCACCTCGATGCTGGGGCGCGCCGAGCGATACCCTAGACGCGCTCCCTCGGGTAAGGCAAATCCATCTAAACGATCGCTCAAGGATGACTCAGAAAGGCCAAAAGTATAAAAGCGTTTTACTTCGCCCTGTGCTTGTGGCTGCTGCTTGGCCAGCAGCGGAAACCATTGCTGTTGAAGCATTTGTTTAAACTCGCTGGGCACACCAGGAGTAAAAATGAGTTGGGCACCAGCATATTCAATTATAAAACCACAGGCGGTGCCAATGGGGTTATCAACTAAGGCCGCGCCTTTAGGTAGCATTGCTTGCTTAAGGTTACTGCTAGGCATTGGGGTATCTTGCGCCTGATACCAAGCTTGTAATTTAGCTAACCAATCTTGGTTAAGCTCTAGTTCCGTGCCCAGTAAACGGGCGGCCGCCTCGGCGCTTAAGTCATCAGAAGTTGGCCCAAGCCCACCGTTCACCAATACCCAATCACTACGTTTGGCAGCTTGCGCCATGGCATCAACAATGTCGTCCAAGTTGTCGGCAACGGTTTGTCGGCGACTAAAGCTTAAGCCCATATCGCTGAGCGCTTGGCCACACCAAGCCGCGTTGGTATCGGCAATGTCACCTTGTAACACTTCATCACCGGTACTCAGCATTTCTATTCTCATTATTGCTTCCTTAAAGTCCGCGATAAAACTGCTTAATAGCCGCTACTAGCTGTTGAACATCTTGCTCGCCCACGTTGAGGTGAGTAACAAAGCGCATCGGAGAGCCTGCCGACATCAAGATCCCCTGCTCGGCCAAGGCACCAGCAAGCGCGGCGGATTGTCCTTTGCGGCACTGGGCGTAAACGATATTGGTTTGTACCGCACTCGGGTCACAATCTAGCTCCTCAATGCTGGCTAGCTGCTCGGCCAGCAACAAGGCATTGGCATGGTCGTCTGCCAAGCGAGCCACATTATGTTCTAACGCATATAAACCCGCCGCCGCAATAATACCGGCTTGGCGCATACCGCCACCCAGCATCTTACGAATACGGGTAGCTCGAGCAACTAGAGCCTCGCTGCCCAATAACAAGGAGCCCACTGGCGCACCCAAGCCTTTAGATAGGCAAATGGTAAAGCTGTCGAAGGGCGCAATTACTTGGCGCTCATCTTCGCCGCTTTTTACTACCGCATTAAACAAGCGCGCACCGTCGAGGTGAAGACTCAGCTTATGTTGTTCAACAAAGGGGCGTAGGCTAGCCAAATAAGCTTGAGGCAGTACCTTGCCGCCAATGGTATTTTCTAAAGACAACAAACGCGTCTGAGCGAAATGAAAGTCGTCGGCTTTAATCGCAGCCGCCACCTTGGCTAAATCTAAACTGCCGTCACTGCTGTTTTCTATCGGCTGCGGTTGTACGCTGCCTAATACCGCAGCACCGCCACCTTCGTATTTGTAGTTATGCGCTTGTTGGCCACAAATATATTCATCACCACGCTGACAGTGCGCCATAATCGCCAATAAATTAGCCTGAGTCCCAGAGCTGCAATATAAGGCGGCCTCGGTGCCCATGCGCTCTGCGGCATAATCCTGCAGGCGATTCACCGTAGGGTCATCACCATAAACATCATCGCCCACTTCGGCTTGTGCCATTAGCTTGCGCATTGCCTGACTCGGCTGGGTTACGGTATCACTTCTAAAATCACTCATTATTCTGCCTCTTTTTTATTTGCCTGTAACCAAGCCATTGGATCGGGAAACTGAAATTGATAATTTAAACTGCTTTTAATTTTATGATTGCTAATGACTTTGTTGCTACCGCCTTGCTCATCAAACTGGGGAGGAGCCACACCGAGTTGTTGCGCCGCCAAATTATAAAACGCCTGTTTCGACGGATGCTGATCGCAACAAGCGTTAAAACACTCCCCCCATTGGTCGCGCTGAATTAAACGACTAATCAAAGCGATACAATCATCACGATGAATGATGTTAACAGGACTACTGGCTCCGCTCACCGTTTTACCCGATAAAAATCGTCCCGGTTTACGCTGCCCGCCCACTAAGCCGGAAAAACGCAAGACACTCGCCTGAAAAGCCTGGCGATTGAGCAAGTCGTCTTCTATCTGCTTTAGGGCTATTCCCGAGTTAGTCTCTGGCTGGCGAGGCGCGGATTCGTCCACTAGACCTTGCTGGGCACCGTATACCGAGGTCGACGAGATAAACAATACACGTTTCACTTGATAGCGCTCGGCGGCATCCAACAAGTGCTGAATTTGCGCAATATGAAATTCGGCAGTATTGGTTTTTCTTCGAGGAGGAATGTTAATAATCAGCAAGTCACAATCGAGTAAGGCAGCGATATTATTTGAGTCAATTTTGGGATTAAGCTCTAGCTGATAAGCCTCAATGCCGAGATGATGCAATTCATCTAACTCAGCTAATTGACGCCTCGAACCGAGAATGTGAAACCCTTGCTGCAATAGACTTTGTGCCAAGGGCAAGCCCAGCCAACCACAGCCAACAATACTAATTCGCTTAATCACCGCTTTTCCTTTATATCAGTTGATTTGGCTATTATGCAGTGAAACGCAGGCAAAAAAAAACGACCTAATGAATTAGGTCGTAACAGCAAGTTTTTTAGAATTGTTGATACCTAGAAAAGCTAAGTAATTCAATCAACCCTATACAGCGGGAAAGTTTCAATTAAGTCATCTCAAACTCAATTTTCAAATGCGGCTAACAGTTGCATTCGATGTGAAAACGATACCAGAAAACCTTTTCAACTCAAGCAAAAAAAAAGGCTGCAAGCAGCCTTATTTAGATTTATTGATTGAGATCACAATTTATCTGCAGCCGAGTCACGCACGATTAATTCTGGGTGGAATTTTAAATCCAAGATATTTGGGCCCATTTCATCCCCTTTTGACTCAAGAATATCTATCGCCAATTGCGCCGCACGCTTGCCCATATCTTCAATTGGGTAGCGTACCGTGGTTAATTTGGGATGAACAAAACGTGCGTAGTGATTATCGTCGTAACCCACTACCGAAATTTGCCGTGGAATATCAAAACCACGGTCACGTAACGCCGACAAGGCCCCTGCCACCATCGAATCGTTGTAACCCACAATGGCGCTAAACTCTACACCACGCTCTAGGAGTTTTTCCACCGCTAAACTGCCGCCAACCTCATCGGGATAAGCACGAGCGATCAACTGTTCATTCAAGGGACCAAAACGCTCTTCCATCGCATGACGGTAACCCGATAAGCGCTCTACTCCGTCGGTAAACGACAAATCATCGGTAGTGATAAACGCAATATCTTTATGGCCTTTATCCAATAAGAAAGTGGTCGCCTTATAACAGCCCTGATGGTTATCCAAGTAAACACAACGATTTTCAAAACCAGGAACGAGGCGGTTAATGAAAATAAATGGTGTATCGCAATCTGCAATTTCACTTAACTCTTCATCACTTAATGCCATTGAGTGAACAATTACCGCATCACACTGACGTTGTAATAGGATATCAATCGCATGACGTTCTTTTTCTGCGCTATGGTGACCAGACATCACAATGGTGTACTTGTCTGATTCATCAACCACTTCTTCTATGCCTTTCATCATTTGCACAAAGAAAGGACCGCCACCTAAGTCACCCACAATCAACCCAATACAGTCGGAACGCTTACTCACAAGAGCCTGAGCGAAACTATTAGGCCGATAATGCAACTCATCCATTGCTCGAAGCACAGCCTCTCGCTTCTCTGGTGCAACTTGGGCAGTATTGTTAATGACACGGGATACTGTCGAAATAGACACGTTTGCCAACTGAGAAACGTCTTTAATAGTGGCCAAATTACTTACCCTCTCTTCATCTGCCTGAGCAGAATTAATTTGAAACTTTCATCAGGCAAAACTATACCAAGCCAAAGCAAAACTTGATAGTTAAACTGTGCTTCAGAGTGTAAACTAAGATCAATAAATAGCTATGTTGTTAGCTTCCCTTGATGCAAAGTTTTATCTGTTTCATCAACTAATTAAGCAAATGAATTATGTCACTGTTAAGTAAAATACGCTGTGCACTTACCTTGGGCCAAGGAGTGTTGCTGTCACCACCGGAGCCCACAGGAACCGAAGACCCCTTCGAACTATTTGAAACGTGGTTTAAACAGGCTGAGCAGTCTGGCATTGTGCTGCCCGAGTCAATGACCGTATCCTCGGTGGGTGAAGATGGTCGCCCTTCTGCCCGAGTGGTATTGTTAAAAGAGTACGATGAAAAAGGTTTTGTCTTCTATACCAATTACAGCAGTCGCAAAGGCCAAGAATTAGACAATCACCCGCTAGCTTGTCTGACCTTCCACTGGAACATATTACAACGCCAAGTTCGCATTGAAGGGCGAGTTGAGCGTGTCAGCCACCAGCAGTCGGAAAACTACTTTCATAGCCGTGGCCGTGGCAGCCAAGTTGGCGCATGGGCCAGCCATCAAAGTCAGGTTATTGCTAACCGCCAGGTACTAGAGCAGCAAGTCTCTGCTTACAAAGAAAAATTTTCCGGTGGCGAAGTTCCCCTACCGGAATTTTGGGGTGGCTACCGAGTGATCCCCGATTGCATCGAGTTTTGGCAAGGTAAGGCTGACCGTCTGCACGACCGTTTCCGTTACACCAGCGATGCTAAAGGCTGGAAAGTAGACCGACTCAGCCCTTAGATTTTCCATAAGGGTAAGCAAGCTCGTTCGGCGTAAGGAACGGGCTTAGCTGCTGTTGACGCCGATATTGGTATACCAGTTGGTAGGCCAGTACACTTTGCACGTAATGCCGTGTTTCACGAAAGGGAATCGACTCCACCCAGACGTCGGCTGGCACATCACCACGTTCATCCAACCAACGATTCACCCGATGAGGCCCGGCATTGTAGGCTGCAGCCGCTAAGATACGATTACCTTGATAACGATTCATTAGCCCATCGAAATAGGCGCTGCCTAAGCGAATGTTATCTTCAGGCTCAAACAACTGTTGGCGGGAGCGATAACTAAAACCAATTTTTCGCGCCGTCTCTTTAGCGGTAGCAGGCATTAGCTGCATCAAACCGCGAGCCCCCACTGGGCTCTGTGCCAGTGGGTACATGGCACTTTCTTGGCGCGCTAGCGCGTACAACAGACTAGCTTCTAGATGGCGCTTGTTCGCAAAATACTCAAACTCTTTGCTAAAGCTAAGCGGGAAGCGCATTTCTAATTGATCCCACTGCTTGGCAACAATGGACGCTTGCACGGCCAGGTCCTGCCAATTATTACTTAGGGCCAGTACTCCTAAATCTAACTGACGCAGTAAACTGGAACGTCGCAACATCTCGCTCCACTCACTACGGGCCGAGTAGTACTCCTCCAAGGCCAGCAACTCTTTTACCTTTAATACCGTAGGGTGCTGATTTAGTTGTTGTAGTACATCTTGACTGGTTTGATGGCGCTGTTCGCTTAACTGATAGGGCTGCTGTAAAAACTGCGCCGCCAAAAAGCCGTAGTAACTGCGCTCTTTGGCTAAGCCTTGCAAGGTCGGTTCGGCTCGCTCTTGCTGGCCCAGAGCCACTAAGGCGCGAGCTTGCCAATAGGTCCAATGTTCGTGGCCTTGTTTGGCCTGCGGCAAACGAGCAATCCACACCCCAATTTGCGGCCAATCTAGCTCCGCAATAGCGAGACGAATGCGCCTCTCGATGATGGCACTATCAGGATGCAAACGCAGTTGCCTATCCGCCCACTTTAATAATGGCGGACTAGGTTCATCGATAACTCGGCGAATTAAATAGGCTTCCACGCTGCGGTAAAGCGCAGCAGACTTGGCTAATTTTTTTTGCCAACGCTGTAAGTGTTCCACCGCAGCATCTAAGTCTTGGCGCGACAAACGCTTAATGGCCATCAAGGTAATATCGCGATGGCGAGCAGAGTTGCCCAAGTTTAACTTGCCAGAACTGATAACCGACATCGGTTTGGCATAAGCCTGTAACAGTAGCTTGGCATCGGCTTTATCGCTGCCAGAGTAAGCTTTTGCTAGGTATTTTAACAAGCCCAACTGTCTAGCCTGAAAACTAAGCAGCATGCGTTGCCAACGCAAGTCATTGCTAATTTGTCCCGCTTGCTCCCAGCGCTCAAACAAAACATCACAGGCCTTGGGCCGAGAGCGGCCATACAACCATAACTGCTCGGCGCCCTGCCAAGCTTGGCCAGTGTTACCCACTTGCAGTTGGGCGTAGAAATGATGGCATTGTAAATCAACGCTATTGGGTTGCTGCGGATAAAAATCGAGATAGGCTTGCCATTGCTCGCGTCGAGCCAGTTCCAGCATGAAGCGACGCTGCAGCGCCGAACTCAAATGAGACTGGGGATTGTGGCTAATAAATTGCTCTACTTGGGCCAACGAGGCCTGCTGCAATTGGCCACGCAACTGGTAATACTGAAGATAATTAAGCAAGGGATAGTCGGCCAATTGCGCCATCAAGCGCTCGGCTTCTTGCCATTGCTGCTTACGTTGCAGCTCCCGCACATCTTTGTATGACTGTTGCTGGGAAGTCAATTGACCAGCTTGAGCTACGCTCAAGCAAACCATGCAGCTTACCCATACAACGACTCGCCAATACCGCTGAAACATGATTATGGCGCCCCATCAAACCAAACAACTCGTATTTAGATTAACGCAGCTTCGATCAATCGGCGAGTATATTCTTGCTTAGGCTGAGAAAAAATTTGTTCGGTTTCGCCCTGCTCAATCATCTGTCCATTTTGCATTACCAGTACTCGATGGCAGAGTGCTCGCACTACAGCTAAATCATGGCTAATGAACAAATAGCTAAGATTATATTTTACTTGTAGTTTTTTAAGTAATTCTAGCAATTGCTTCTGCACCGTGCGGTCTAAGGCTGAGGTAGGCTCGTCCAGAATCAATACCTCGGGCTTCAATACCAAGGCTCGTGCCAAAGAAATACGCTGACGCTGGCCGCCAGAGAATTCATGGGGATAACGATGCATACTACCTGGCTCTAGACCAACATCTTGTAAAGCCTGCGCCACTCGCTGCTCAAGTTGCTCTGGGTTAAGTTTAAAGTGCAATTGCAAACCTTCGCCAATAATTTGCAATACCGACATCCGCGGGCTAAGGCTAGAAAAGGGATCTTGAAAAACAATTTGTAAATAACGCCGCAGTGGCCGCATCTGCTTCATTTTGTATTGGCTAAGCGACTGGTCCTTAAAGTAAAGCTCGCCTTCACTGTCGATTAAGCGCAGCGCCGCCTGAGCTAAGGTACTCTTACCCGAACCACTTTCGCCCACCACGCCTAAGGTTTCCCCTCGGTGTAACTTAAAATCAATACCGTCAACCGCTTTGATGTGATCAACCGTGCGTTGCAATAAACCCTGCTTAATAGGGAACCATACTTTCAACTGCTGGGCTTGCAATAAACACTCTTGCTGAGCTTGTGGTAACTCGCCGCGCACCGGTTCAGAATCCAGCAACATTTTGGTATACGGATGCTGCGGATTTGAGAACAGTTGTTCGGTATGCTCGACTTCCACTAGCTCACCGTCTTTCATCACTGCCACTCGACCAGCATAATGACGCACTACGTTGAGGTCATGGCTAATTAACAAGACCGCCATACCCAACTGTTGCTGCAGATCTTTTATCAGCTCAAGAATTTGCCGCTGAATAGTTACATCCAGAGCGGTGGTTGGTTCATCGGCAATCAGCAACTTGGGTTCCACCGCCAGCGCCATGGCAATCATCACCCGCTGGCGCTGCCCACCAGACAACTGATGAGGGAAACTGTTTAAACGTTTTTCCGGTTCACTAATGCCCACTAAGTCCAATAGCTCCAGTACCCGCTTACGCGCCTGTTGTTTACTCAAGCCTCTATGAATAAACAATACCTCACTAATTTGCTTTTCAACGCTGTGCAGCGGATTTAATGAGCTTAAAGGCTCCTGAAAAATCATCGAGATTTGATCGCCCCGCAAGGCTTGCAGCAACTGTTTGGGTTGGTTGAGGATCGATTGCCCTTCTAAATAAACTTCTCCACTAAGCTGGGCGCTTTCGCCGAGTAAGGACAAAATAGATAAGGCGGTAACGGACTTACCCGAGCCGCTTTCTCCCACCAAGGCCAATATCTCGCCTTGATAGATGTCAAAACTGAGCGGCTTCACCACTGTTTGTGCTTGTCCAAAGCTAACCGATAGCTGTTTAACTTCTAATAACTTATTCATTACTCAGCTACCTAAATACGCTTTCTTGGGTCAAAGGCATCTCGTGCTGCCTCGCCAATAAATACCAACAACACCAAAATAATCGACATAGAGAAAAAGGCGGTAATGCCCAGCCAAGGGGCTTGTAAGTTATTTTTACCTTGAGCCACCATTTCCCCTAAGGAAGGCGAGCCCGGTGGCAGACCAAAACCTAAATAATCCAAACCGGTTAAGGCAGTTAAGCCACCGATGAAAATAAATGGCATAAAGGTAAGCGTGGCAATCATCGCATTAGGCAAAATGTGTCTCGCCATAATCGCACTATCCCCCACCCCCAAGGCCCGTGCTGCTTTAACATACTCAAGGTTTCGTCCGCGTAAAAACTCGGCGCGAACCACATCCACTAAGCTCATCCAACTAAACAGCAAAAGAATCGTTAATAGCCACCAAAAACTAGGCTGTACCAAGCTAGATAGGATAATTAACAGGAACATTTGCGGCATGCCGGACCAAATCTCAATGAAACGCTGGCCAAACAAGTCAACTCGCCCACCAAAGTAGCCTTGCATTGCGCCCACAGCGACTCCAATCAGCGAACTGCTAATGGCCAATACCAGCGCAAACACCACCGATAGGCGAAAGCCATATAACAAGCGGGCAAAAACGTCTCGCCCTTGGTCGTCGGTGCCCAGCCAATTCTCTGCAGTAGGCGGTGATGGAGACGGAACGCTTAAATTAAAATTAATACTATCGTAAGAAAAGCGTACTGGTGGCCATAACATCCAGCCCTGTTGCTGGGTAATCAGCTCTTGAATATAAGGATCGGCATAATCGGCTTCGATATCTAAATCCCCACCAAAATCCAGTTCACTGTATTGCTGAAAAATCGGCATCATCCACTGCTGCTGATAGCGGATCACAATCGGTTTGTCGTTCGCCACAAATTCAGCAAACAAGCTGATAAAAAACAACACGATAAAGATCCAAAAACTCCAATGCCCACGACGGTTAGCCTTAAACTGCGACCAACGACGCTGATTAATTGGACTGGCTTTTATTCGTTGCCACTGTGCTAGTACCCCCATTATTGTCTCCCCTCAAAGTTAATTCGGGGATCAATCAGGGTGTAAGTGATGTCACTAATGAGCTTTAAAATCAGCCCAATTAAAGTCGACATATACAAGGTACCAAACACTACCGGATAATCACGATTCACCACCGCTTCAAAACCGAGTAAACCTAGGCCATCTAGCGAAAAAATCACTTCAATCATAAATGAGCCGGTGAGAAAAATACTTATTAAGGTCGCTGGCAAGCTGGAAATCACCAACAACATGGCATTACGAAATACGTGACCGTATAACACGCCTCGCTCGCTTAGGCCCTTGGCGCGAGCGGTTAATACATATTGTTTATTGATTTCATCGAGAAAGGAGTTTTTAGTTAACATAGTCAGCGTAGCAAAGCTGCTAATCACCATCGCCGTCACAGGTAAGGCTAAGTGCCAAAAGTAATCGCCAACTTTACCCAGTAAGCTTAGTTCATCCCAATTGCTTGAGGTAAGGCCACGCAGTGGGAACCAGTCCCAATAACTGCCTCCAGCAAACAATACAATCAACATAATGGCAAACAAGAAGTTAGGAATGGCAAAACCAATGGTGACAAGGGTTGAACTCCACACATCGAAGCGACTGCCATGTTGTACCGCTTTACGGATCCCCAAGGGAATGGAAATGCCATAAACCAATAAGGTGGTCCATAAACCTAGCGATATCGACACCGGCATTTTTTCTAGAATCAATTCCACTACCGAGCTATCGCGATAGAAACTATCGCCAAAATCAAAGCGTAGATAGTTACCCAGCATCTCAAAATAACGCTGATACAAGGGTTTATCAAAACCATAGAGTTGCTCTAATTCTTGCACCAACTCGGCAGGAAGCCCCTGTGCACCGCGATAGTGACTGCTAGAGCTTGACCCATTGTTGCTTTGGATGATTTCAGTATCAATGCCCGAATCCACGCGCCGCGTCGCGGAAGTATCGATGCCTTGAATTTTAGCGATAGCTTGTTCAACAGGCCCACCAGGGGCCGACTGAATAATGATGAAATTAAGTGTCATAATCCCCAACAAAGTGGGGATCATTAGCAGTAAACGACGAACAATATAGCTAGTCATTTATTGTTATTCTACCCACCAGCTATCAAGGCCTAAGCCATACTTAGGATTACGGGCAGGACGTTTCAGCTTATCCCAATAAGCCACACGCCAGGCATTTAAATGCCATTGAGGAACCACATAGTAAGACCATAATAACACTCTATCCAAAGCCCGCGTGGCGGCGATTAACGCGTCTCTGTCGCCAGCCGCAATCACCGCTTCAATAAGCTGGTCAATAACCGGATTTTTGATGCCGATGATATTTCGTGAACCCACATGATCGGCGGCTTTACTGCCCCAAAAATCTCGTTGCTCGTTCCCCGGAGAGGAGGATTGGCCAAAGCTCCCTACCACCATATCAAAGTCAAAACTTTGCACTCGATTCACGTATTGCGACACATCCACTAAGCGAATCTCAGTGCTAATGCCGATTTTTTGTAAATTGCGGGTATAGGGTAGAACGATGCGTTCGAAACTTTTTTGATACAGCAAAAACTCAATATGCATTTGCTGTCCTTGAGCGTTCACCAGCTTACCCTTGTCTAATTGCCACCCCGCGCCCTTCAATAAAGCCAAAGCTTCGCGCATTTGCGGACGCACGTTGCCATCGCCGCGGGTTTTATCCAAGCTAAATGGAGTAGTAAACAGCTCCTTGGGTAATTGCTCTTTAAACGGACTTAATAAGGCTAGCTCTGCCCCTTCAGGAAAACCGGTTGCGGCCAATTCCGAAGCAGCAAAATAACTTTCGGTGCGCTTATAAGCACCATAAAACAATTGCTCATTGGTCCATTCAAAGTCGAATAATAAACCAATGGCTTTACGAATATCCCGCGATTTAAACATCTCACGGCGAGTATTAAATACAAAGCCCTGCATGCCCTGTGGATTTTCGTTTTTCAGTACATCGGTATGCACCTTACCACTATCAAACATTGGCCCCGTATAGGCAGTTGCCCAATCTTTAGCACTAGTTTCTAAACGATAGTCAATACGCCCTGCCTTAAATGCTTCTAAAGCTACCGACGAGTCTCGGTAATATTCATAGTTAATTGTGGCGATGTTATAACGCCCGCGATTAATCGCGAGGTTTTTACCCCAGTAATCCTTGACTAGGCTATAACTAACCGAGCGGCCAGTATCGTATTCACTTATTTGATAAGGGCCAGAACCTAAAGGCAGGGTTAAATCAGCTTTACTGAAGTCATGCTGTTGCCAAAAGTGTTTAGGCAATATCGGTAGCTGACCTAAAATTAACGGCAATTCTCGGTTTGAACCATCCACAAAATCGAAGCGAACACTTAACTTGGATTCTGCGCTCACCGATTTAACACTGCCGTAATAGGCGCGATAAAATGGTGCGCCCTGCTCCATCAATAGATTAAAGGTAAATACCACATCCTCGGCGGTCACAGGCTGTCCATCATGAAAGCGAGCTTGTGGGCGTAGATTAAAACGCACCCAAGAGCGATCGGCGGGTAAGTCGATAGTCTCAGCTAATAAGCCGTAGAGGGCGAAGGCTTCATCTTGGTTAGCGCTTAATAAGGTATCGTAGATTTGCCCCACTCCGGCTGCCGGATTACCTTTTACGATGAAAGGGTTAAATGTATCGAAAGTTCCCTGCGCTTCATGGGTAATACTGCCTTGCTTAGGCGCATTAGGGTTAACATAAGGGAGATGAGGGAAGTCAGCCGCTAAGGCCGGCTCTCCGTGCATCACTAAAGCGTGGGAACGCACGAATTGTTCGGCATGGGCAAGGTGAACCAGCAGTAATAAACAAGCCGAAAACAGCCATTTCATGATATGCGCTTCCTTTTGGGTTAATTGAATCATTAACTTAACTAAGATCGAGCCCTAGTTATAACCGACTCGAATACAAAAGTTAACGGGCTATTTAGCAAATTTCCCTTGAAAGCGTTTAATATATCGCTCCATAGCGTCCACAGGCACCGCTTTACTAGACAAAAAACCTTGATAAAAGGTACAGCCCTGCTGCCTTAAAAACTCTAGCTGTTGACGAGTTTCTACCCCTTCTGCGGTCACGGTAAAGCCGAGATGGCTAGCCAAGTCAATCACCGCATCCACAATAGCCATATCGCGACTATCGCGAGGAATGTCGCGAATAAACGAGCGGTCAATTTTGAGCTCATCCACTGGCAAACGTTTTAAATAACTTAAAGACGAGTAACCTGCGCCAAAATCATCAATGGAAAAGCGCAAACCCAGTTCTTTTAACTGCTCCATCTTGCGAATGGTATCTTCGGCATGGCCCAGTACCACAGATTCCGTCACCTCTAAATTAAGCATCGCGCTGTCAATATGGTAACGCGACATCAACTCTTCAACTCGTTCGGCAAATTCCGGATGATGAAATTGCTTGGCACTCACATTGACCGACAACTCAGGTAACAACAAACCCATGTTTTGCCATTTATCCATGTACTTACAGCTTTGCTCAAGCACCCACATACCAATATCGATGATTAAATCCGACTCTTCGGCAATCGGAATAAACTCGGTTGGCGAAACTAAGCTTTTGCCTTCTGGTTGCCAGCGTACCAAGGCCTCTGCCCCTACTAACTCGCCCGTTGCCACCATGTGCTGAGGTTGGAAATACAATAACAGTTCTTGGTTAGCCAAGGCGCTTCGCAGCGAGTTATGCATTTGCAAACGTTTATCGGCCTGACGTTGCATCGCATCATCAAAAAAGATAACGGTGCGCCGTCCTGCCGATTTCGCCTGATACATCGCGGTATCGGCTTGTTTTAATAGATCTTCTGCAGTTTGTCCCTTGCCGGGGAACAGAGTAATACCCACGCTGGCACCAATATGCAGAAACTGGTCGTCAAAGGGATAGGGGCTAGAAATGGTTTCAATTAGGCGTTTACCCACAATGTTGGCTTGTTGCTCGGCATGCGGCGGGCTGTCACCTAAATCCGCCAATAACAAAACAAATTCATCCCCGCCTAAACGTGCCAGCAAATCCCCTTCGCGAATTAAGCCCTGTAAACGGCTTGCCACCTGCTGCAATATCCAGTCCCCGGCGGCATGACCTAAAGAGTCATTAATATTCTTAAAATGGTCGAGATCGATAAACAGCAAGGCGCCAATCACGTGCTGCTTTTTCGCCCGGTTAAAACAACTAGCCAACTCTTCTCGCAGTTTACGTCGGTTAGGCAGGCCGGTTAGCTCGTCAAAATATGCCAAATGTTGAATTTGTTGCTCGCTAGCGATAGTGGCCGAGATATCTTGCAGATAAAGCACGTAATGTGACAGCTCTTGACTGGCGTTATATACCGCCGTCATGGTTTCTTGTTGAGTATAGCTTTGGCCGTTTTTACGTAGCCGCTGAACTTCTGCTTGATACCGCAGACTACCATCGCTGGCCTTTTTCAGCTGAGGCGCGGGGTTGGTAAATAAATCCCCTAATAGCTGCCCTAACACCTCATTTTGTTGGTAGCCAGTGATATGAGTGAAAGCCTTATTGACTTTAACAATCCGATAATTAGCATCGCTAATCACCATACCTTCACTACTCTCAAAGGCCACTGCAGCCAAACTTAAGGCTTCGGTTTGCTGAAGCTTAAACAGCTCGCTATTTAAGCGCGCTAAAAAGGGAGCTAACAACGCAGTTAGCGTTTGTTCAGCCACTTCCGCTTGAGTAAAACTCAGAGCCAGATAGGCTCGCACGCCGTCACTTTGCTGAATTTGATGCGCCCAAAAACCATGCAGTGGCTGAGCAATTTCGGGCTGAACACTCGCGTAATCGGGGTAATCTTCAGCTAAGTTATGACTGCACAATACTGTAGCGTGGCGCATGTTTGCCAACAGACGAGGAGAAACCGGGCTTAACTTACCTTTGATAAATTGACCATTTCGCCAATAACGAATGCAGGGTAAAGCAGGGGTGCGCGCATCTAAATGAGCGATATAAGCTTCACAAGCACCTGAATACTCGGCCAACAATTCCAGTAGTCGCTCAAAAAAACCATCGCTCGGTTGAGTTGCTAAGGCGAGCGCTAGCTCTGATAAGACGGCAGAGAACTGAGCTGGCGTAAACTGAGAGTCCAAGGCGGGTATCTGAGGTTTAGCGTCATGCATATTAATAAATGTTAAAGCAAGTCGTCCTTGAGCTTATTATTTAAACCGTTGTTATTAACACCAACCACATGTTATTCATTCCAATGTGCCGAATATCCCTGCCAGTTTCAAGACATTTTAAGCATTTTATAATACTTTTTTCTGTGTCTTCACATTCGTTGATAGAAGCGCAAATTAGTCGTCATAAATAGTGATCTAGCGCTGGTTTTTTATTTTTTAAAGACGTATTCTGAAATTGAAATAATTACTGAATAGTCTTTGGGAGGCTTATGATTATTGATATTACCAGCAAAACCGTTTCTATCACCCCAAGCATTCGTGAGCACATCGCCACGCGTTTTCAAAAACTAGAAAAAAACCAAATTCCGCTCATTTCGCCGAAAGTAATTATCACCACCGACAATAAGAAGGTAAAAGTCGAAGCCAAAATTAACTTGCCAAATGGACAACTGTTTGCCAGCGACGAACATCAAGACTTAACAGTTGCGATTAACAATTTGGGGCAAAAGCTGGAACGCCAGCTACATCGCTTCCAGGAAAAGCCGAATGCCCACCGAGCAAGTCGCTCAGGAAAAGATTTCCTACGTCAACCCGAAGAAGCGGATGACAACGAAGTCAGTTCAGATGATGAACAAGCCGCATAAGCTTAACTAAATAAAGTAATACCAAGCCACTATTCGCTTGGTATTACTTGACTTTAGGATGATTGCTTTTTAGTCTGATACCATGAAACTATTCCACTTCCGATTTTTGTTTGTTTTCTTTTTTACTCCACCCTTTTAGGGAGGCGGACGGAATAGGTGTAAAAACGAAAACACATAGAATCCATAAAGCCTCCTTCTTAGGGGGCTTTTTTGTTAACAGGGAAAATACACAACATGGCAGATCTTGAGCAAATCCGAACAAAAATAACCGAGCTCGACCAATCGCTATTAACGCTGCTAACGGAGCGGCGCCAACTCAGTGTTGAAGTTGCTAAAAGCAAAATTGAAACCCCCAAAGCGATTCGCGATCAAGAACGCGAACAAGCCTTGCTGGTTAAGCTTATCACCAAGGGCCGTGAACTAGGCCTAGATGCCCATTATGTGACCCAGCTATTTCATACCATCATTGAAGATTCGGTGCTTTCGCAGCAAGCCTTCTTACAGGGCATTACCAACCCCGGTGAACAAGCCCAAGCGGTGCGTGTTGCCTTCTTAGGCAATAGAGGTTCTTACAGTAATATTGCCACTCACCAGTATTTTTCTCGCCATAAGAAGCAAATCGTAGAATTCGGCTGCAGTGGCTTTCAAGACATTGTAGATACGGTTGAATCGGGACAAGCCGACTACGGCATGTTACCCATCGAAAACACTAGTTCGGGCAGCATTAACGAGGTGTATGACGTTCTACAACACACCAGTTTATCCATTGTTGGTGAGTTATCGATAGCCATCGACCACTGCATTCTGGCTCACCCAAAAGCCAAACTAGAAAACATCACCACACTTTATGCCCACCCGCAACCCTATGCTCAATGTGGCTTATATCTGCGCACCTTAACCAATACTCGCTTTGATTTTGTGGATAGTTCATCGAAAGCCATGGAAATAGTCGCCAATAGTGAAGATTTAACCATCGGTGCTATTGGCAGTAAGGTGGGTGGCGAAATGTATGGCTTACAAGCCTTGAAAACCGACATTGCCAACCAACAACAAAACTTTACCCGCTTCATCGTTGTATCGAGAAAACCAGTTGAGGTTGCTGAGCAGGTTCCCGCCAGAACCACCTTTATTATGTCTACCGCCCAACAACCCGGCTCCTTAGTGGAAGCGTTGCTGGTATTGCGCGAACACGACATTAATATGAGTAAATTGGAGTCGCGGCCGGTGCAAGGCAATCCTTGGGAAGAAATGTTTTACGTTGATGTATCAGCCAATGTTAAATCGGCGCAAATGCAATCCGCCTTAGCCGAACTAACTCGCCTGACTCGCTATATTAAGGTTCTGGGATGCTACCCTAGTGAAAATGTTGACCCAACCCAAATCCCTGTGGAAGCCTTAGCCCAGCAACACCAAGTCACTCAAAATAGCCCTAGCTTAATCAATACTGTTCAGGCCGATGGCGCTCTGTCTAGCCGCAGCCATAAAAAAACCTCAACCGTGGTGAGAGTGGCCGATGTAAAAATAGGTGATGGTGGCTTTGTGACTTTTGCTGGTCCCAGCGCGGTAGAATCAGAGCGACAAATCATGCAATCTGCCGCTGCCGCAAAAGAAAGTGGCGCTTCAGTGCTCGCCGCAGGATGTTATAAACCGCGTAATTCGCCCTATAGCTTCCAAGGTTTGGGCGAAGAAGGCCTAGGCTACCTAAATGCCGCGGGTAAAAAATACCGCCTGCCCACAATGACCGAAGTCAGCTCAGTAGAACAAGTCGCGAGCCTAGCAGCCAAAGTCGACATACTACATGTTCGCTCGCAGCACATGAAAAACTACAACCTACTTAAAGAGCTCGGTAAGTCGACTCGCCCGGTGCTGCTTGAACGCAACAACATGGCTTCGTTAGAAGAATGGTTAAAGGCAGCCGATTACATTCTGGCCCAAGGCAACCAACAGGTTATCCTTTGCGAAGCAGGAGTGAGAACCCTAGATGGCAAAAACAAAACTACTTTGGATTTAGGTGCGATTAGCTTACTGCGTGAACGCACTCATTTACCAATAGTGGTTAACCCAGTGGAAGCCCTTGAAGAATTAAGCTCAATTGCCCCCATGGCCAAAGCGGCGAAACTGCTTGGTGCCGATGGCATTGTACTCTGCACTCACCCCTCGCCTAGCGATGCCAGCTTAGATGGGGATAAATCGCTCAGCTTCAATCAGTTACAAAGTCTCATGGCCGAGCTTTATTAAGCCATAGCCAGGAAACAAAAAACCCAGCAAATGTGCTGGGTTTTTATTAACGAAGCTTCTTAGAAACGACCTCGGCCACCGCCGAAGCCTCCCATGCCACCCGGAGGCATCATGCCTTTCATTTGGCTCATCATCTTACGCATACCGCCTTTACCCGACATTTTCTTCATCATTTTCTGCATCTGGGTAAACTGCTTAAGCAATTTATTCACATCTTGAATTTGCGTGCCCGAGCCCGCAGCAATGCGACGTTTACGTGAACCCTTAATGATTTCAGGGCGCTGGCGTTCGCCAGGAGTCATTGAGTTGATAATCGCTTCCATTTGATTGGTTAGCTTATCATTCATTTGATCTTTAACACTGTCGGGCACCTGTCCCATACCGGGCAATTTATCCATCATGCCCATCATGCCGCCCATGTTTTTCATTTGCACCAATTGCTCACGAAAATCTTCTAAATCGAAGCCTTTACCTTTTTGAACCTTTTGTGCCAGCTTTTGCGCTTGCGCTTTATCAACCTTACGTTCAACTTCTTCGATCAACGACAGCACATCGCCCATGCCCAAAATACGTGAGGCGATACGGTCGGGATGGAAAGGTTCAAGGGCATCGGTTTTTTCGCCCACACCCATAAATTTGATAGGTTTGCCAGTGATATGACGAATCGATAAGGCGGCACCACCACGCGCATCACCGTCGGTTTTGGTTAAAATAACCCCGGTTAATGGCAGTGCTTGGTTAAATGCTTGAGCCGTATTGGCAGCATCTTGACCAGTCATGGCATCAACTACAAACAGGGTTTCAACCGGATTAACCGCTTTATGCAGCGCCTTAATTTCGTCCATCATGTCTTCATCAACATGCAAACGACCAGCGGTATCCACCAATAGCACATCGGCAAACTGCTTCTTAGCTTCGCTAATCGCACCATTTACAATATCCACTGGATTTTGCTGATCCGAGCTGGGGAAGAAAATAACGTCTACTTCAGTGGCTAAAGTTTCTAGCTGCTTGATCGCAGCAGGGCGGTAAACGTCAGCGCTCACCACCATTACTTTTTTCTTTTCACGCTCTTTTAAGTACTTAGCTAGTTTGGCGACAGAGGTGGTTTTACCCGCACCTTGCAAGCCAGCCATCATCACCACTGCGGGAGGCTGAACGGCTAGGTTTAAGCTCTCGTTCGACTCGCCCATGGCGGCTTCCAGCTCTTGCTGAACAATTTTAACAAAGACCTGGCCTGGGCTAAGGCTTTTGTTAACCTCTTGACCCAGCGCACGCTCTTTTACTTTTTTAACAAACTCACGAACTACCGACAAAGCCACATCGGCTTCGAGTAAGGCCATGCGCACTTCGCGCAGGGTATCTTTAATATTGTCTTCAGTTAGTCGGCCACGGCCACTGATATTTTTTAAGGTTTTCGAGAGTCGATCAGATAAGTTTTCAAACATGCTTTTTCCTGTTGATCAATAGCGAGCAGTGTTTAGCCGCCACATTATACCGAAGCGCCGATATTCTAAAAGCTAATTCTAGCCCTGACTGTTTAGGGCTTGTATACTGAGTCCAAAGATTCAGTAAGTTAGCTCAAATGATGAATGTATTGGTATTCCCTACCACCGTTTTCTATCTGTTAGCCGCCTATGTCTGCATTAGCGGCTTGCTCAATAAACAAAGTGCAGCCAATAAATGGTTATGGTTAAGTGCTGGCTGCGCCATGCTATTACATGCCGTATGGGAATTCGAACATCTATTTCTAGCTCAGGGACAAGATTTAAGTATTTTTAATGTCGCCGGCCTAGTCAGCTTGCTGATTGCGATTACCGTCACCAGCCTAACCAAACCCTTTAAGCTCTGGTTTGTATTACCAGTGGTTTATCTATTTGCGATTATTAGCATGCTGCTAGCGGTATTGATCCCTAGCGATTACATTATTCATCTAGAACTTAAACCTCAGGTACTGATCCACATTAGTGTGGCGTTGGCGGCCTTTACTGTATTAATGATTGCCAGCTTGTATGCGCTACAAATGGCCTATTTAGATTGGACCTTAAAACGCCATAAACCTGGCGCCATCCACCCTGCGATGCCTTCATTAATGGGTTTGGAAAAACAACTATTCATGCTGATTCGAGTGGGTTGGATTTTGCTGAGCGTTTCGCTGTTCAGTGGTTTTATTTTCTTAACCGACTTTTTCGCTCATGGGCGCGGCCACAAAGCCATCTTTAGTTTAATCGCGTGGGCCATTTATTCGTGTTTACTGTGGGGTCACCATTATCGCGGCTGGCGCGGCAAAACAGTGGTGATAATGACGGTAATTGGGTCTATCTTGCTAAGTTTGGCCTATTTCGGCTCACGCTTTGTTAAGGAAATTATACTCAGTTAAAATCATACCTTGACAGGCCTTTAAGGCTACATATAAATTAAACCGGTTACATTAATCAAGGATTCTCCTGCTTGGACGACATATCGACGGGTAGCTTACTACTACTCTTATTGTTCCTCATTATTTGTTCTGCTTTTTTCTCTAGCTCCGAAACTGGGATGATGTCGCTGAATCGCTATCGTCTTCGTCATTTGGTTAATACCAAACATAAAGCGGCCCAACGTGTAGACAAATTACTTAACCGCCCCGATCGACTGATTGGGCTTATTCTTATTGGCAACAATCTGGTTAATATTTTAGCCTCAGCCATCGCCACCATTATAGGCTTGCGCTTATTTGGTGATGTTGGGGTAGCTATTGCCACCTTGGCGCTGACTTTCGTGATCCTTATTTTCGCTGAAGTGACCCCGAAAACCATGGCGGCCTTATATCCAGAACGCATCGCTTTTCCTGCTTCTTTGCTATTAAGACCATTAATGAAGCTGCTTTTTCCCGCCATTTGGCTAACCAATGGCGTCACCAATGGTCTACTGCGTATACTGGGTGTTAATCCTAACAATAAAGATGGTGAGGCGCTTAATCCAGAAGAACTACGCACCGTGGTGGATGAAGCAGGGGCGTTGATCCCTAAACGCCACCAAGACATGTTGCTGAGCATTCTTGACCTTGAAAAAGTCACAGTTGACGACATCATGATCCCTCGCAATGAAATTGCCGCCATCGATATCAACGATGACTGGGAAACCATACTTCGCCAACTCACTCAAAGCACCCATACTAAAATTTTGTTGTATCGCGATAACATCGATGATTCAGTGGGCTTTGTTCATTCTCGTGATGCACTGCGACTATTATCGCGTGAGCAGTTTGATAAAACCTCCATGCTACGTGCAGCCAAAGAGATCTACTTCATTCCAGAGGGAACGCCGCTTAACGTACAACTATTGAAGTTTCAGCGACGTAAAGAGCGCATTGGTTTAATTGTTGATGAGTACGGTGACATTCAAGGTTTGGTCACCCTAGAAGATATTCTAGAAGAAATTGTCGGTGATTTTACCACCAGCATGGCACCAGCCCCGAGCGAAGAAATCCACCCACAAATCGATGGTAGTTACCTTATCGAGGGGGCGGTGAATATTCGTGACTTAAACAAAGAAATGAGTTGGAGCTTGCCTACCGATGGGCCGAAAACCCTTAACGGACTTATTATTGAATATTTGGAAGACATTCCGGATAGCAATTTATGCCTACGCTTAGCCGGTTATCCAATAGAGATCGTCGAAATCGAAAACAATACCGTGAGCTTAGCTAGAGTGATGCCCGCCTTCTATAGCAAGCCTAAAGGCAGAAGTTTATAAGCGCTTAAGTCACCGAAAAGCAATAAAAAAGCCAGCATCACGCTGGCTTTTTATCAATATAATCAAAAAATTATAGCTTACCCAAAATCTCTTCCGATAAACCTAAATCTTCATTTTTGTTGACGCTAATGCCGCGTTCAATAACGGTTTTAGCAATACTCTTAGCTTCTTCTAAAGAATGCATGGTATAAGTACCACACTGATACTCATTAAGTTCTGGAATATCATTTTGGCTAGCTACCGCCAGTACATCTTGCATAGAGGCCAACCAAGCATCAGCCACCTGTTGCTCGCTAGGGCTGCCGATTAAGCTCATATAAAAACCAGTGCGACAACCCATTGGCGAAATATCGATAATCTCTACCGAATCAGAATTCAAATGTTGGCGCATAAAACCCGCATATAAGTGCTCTAGGGTATGGATCCCCTTCTCTGACAAAATCTCTTCATTAGGCACACAATAGCGTAAATCAAATACCGTAATCGTATCCTTGTTAGGCGTAGCCATGGTTTTAGCCACTCGAACTGCCGGTGCGTGCATACGAGTATGGTCAACGGTAAAACTGTCTAATAAGGGCATGCTGTTCTCTCTTTGTTTGCCTCTAGCAACAGAGGCTTAATTAATTGGCTATATTCAAGCAAATAATAGCCGCCATAGCCAGCTACTATCTAAATCATCTTTGCATTTATTATATTGCGCCGCGTAACGCTTGGCTCGCTGGTCAACCGTGCCTGCCACCTTAACCAACCACTGTTTGTTTCGATAAGTGCCACGTTTATAGCCACCCCAGCCCTCGTGGTAATTCAAATACTGATTGCGCGCATCCCACTTGGAGACACCATTTATTTTATGGGTTTTATTGGTAAACCAGCCCATGAAATCCATGGCATCGTCGAAGTCGGAGCGAGAGGACCAAGAATTGCCGGTCTCTCTCACGTAATCATCCCACGTGAGGGTTTTGGCTTGGCTATAGCCATAAGCACTACTAGCTCGCCCCACCGGAATGAAACCAAACCAGTATTGCATCGGCGGTCGAGCGTTATGCTTAAAGCTAGATTCTTGGTACATCATCGCCATGGGCACGTGTACCGGAGTTCCCCACTTCTTATTCATTCGCTTGGCGGCTTTGTACCAGTCGCGCTTCTCTTCAAAGATCCGACATAGGTTTTCCGGCTCTTTTGGCGGCTTACTGCTGCAGCCGCTTAACCATAATAAACTGAAACAAACCAAGGCTAGCTTGGCAAGCTGAATAGTAACTGCATTGCTACTTCTTCGCATTTTCAAAATACTTCACTAAAAAACCATCAAAATCGATGTCATCACTGGCTTCAATCGCTGCTTGGTCGATGAAGCTTTGCTCTGCCATCTCAGTAAAGTCTTGATTTTGCCAGTTAATTAGCTTGTGACCAAGCATCTCTTCACGATACTGTGCAGCCCATTGCAGGCCAAGACTGCTATTGTCTTGCGCTTTGGATTTAAGTAGCTCTAATATTTTGGCGGAATAGGTCGTATTGTTACTGACACTACTGATTGCCTCCTCTAGCGCAACACTGAAATCAGCTTGCGGACGATGTAGGTCGAGTAACTCAGCAGCAGAGCGCATATACTCAAACAGCTGTTCAACATGTTCACTGAGAGGACGAGTTTGCCCGGCTATGTCTAACAACAACCCAGGTTTACGGCCTTCTATTGCCACCCGATTGAAGTTACTGCGACTAAGTTGCAGTTCACTCTGGCACATTTGCGGCGAATCCATCAATAAACAGGCTAACAGTAAGCTGTCTATTACTCTGACCTGATGCTCGGTAACCCCCTCAGCACAAAACGGGTTCACATCCAGCGCACGAATCTCAATATATTCGATACCTTCGGCAGCTAAAGCTTGTGAGGGCGTTTGATTAGACTTGGCCACACGTTTAGCACGGATTGGGGCATACAGCTCATTCTCAATTTGCAATATATTGGCATTAAGCTGGCGGTATTCACCGTCCACCTTCACGCCAATCTTGGCAAACTCTTCTGAGTGACTATTTACCGCCGTACGCACGCTGTTTACATATTCACTAACGCTGTTGTAGTTAATTTGTAAGGCACTCTGTGCCGAGCTGGTATACCCCAAATCACTTAAACGTAACGAAGTAGCATAAGGTAAATACAAGGTCCCCTTGCCCATACGCTCAAAAGGTAACTGACTTTCTGCGGCATTTAAGAAAGACTGACATAAGGCGGGAGAAGCACCGAATAAATAAGCAACCAGCCAGCCATAGCGATAAAAGTTACGGATTAAGTCCATATAACGCTGAGAGATATAGTCGCTTAAGGGCTGTTGGTTGCCTTCTACTTGCTGCAACTGTTGCCAAAACGATTGCGGCAAAGAGAAGTTATAATGCACGCCTGAAATCACCTGCATGGCGCTACCATAACGATGACGCAAACCCTGTCGATATACATGCTTCATTTTGCCGATGTTTGAATCGCCAAACTTAGCTAACACAATATCCTGCTCATTACCGATGTAACAAGGCATACTCAAAGGCCAAAGGCGCTGGCCGTCCAAGTGCTTTAATGTGGCATGGTGAATATCTTTTAAGCGCGACAGTAACTGCTCCACGCTGTCTGATACCGGAGTAATAAACTCCAATAAGGTTTCAGCGTAATCAGTAGTGATAAGAGGGTGGGTTAACGCGGCTCCTAACGCCTTTGGGTGATCATTAGTGGCGAACTTTCCCTGCTCACAAATACGTAAAGCTTCACGTTCGATACCACGTTTAATACCAAGTACACCGGTATCTGCCAATGCTGCGCTGAGTTGCGTCAGCCGTGTCGTAATTTGTTGAGTCAATGTAAACTCACTATTTTAAAAATGAAGCGGAATGTGGCAAAGCATAACGAGTTAAGTCTGGTTTTGCCACCGTTCTAATAGCTAGTTATAAAGCTATTTCCTGTAGTGGCAGCGCTAAGCGCTGTAATTGCGGCAGCAAACTCTGTTTGTCCCCTACCACCACAATAATCATTTGCTCTGGTGACAAATATTTTGCCGCCAGTTGCGCCAGCTCAGACTGACTAATAGTAGCAATAATCTGATTCTGCTCGGCGACAAACTCTGGCGCCAAATCAAATTGTAACATTTGCATTAAAAACGAAGCCTTTTGCGCTGGCGTCGCATAGGCTAAAGCCTCTTGCTGAGATACTGCATTACGCATATAGGCCAGCTCATCTTGATTAGGGCCAGTTTTCGCATACGCGTCTAGCTCACTCAGCAACTGGTTAATCGCATCGGCAGTAGCGTCTTGGCGAACATCAGTGGAAATAATAAAACTGCCACTGTCTCTAAAGCCAGAAAAACCGCTGTTTACTCCGTAGGTAAAACCTTTGTCTTCGCGTAAATTCATATTTATTCGGCTGTTAAAGTTACCGCCAAAATTAAAGTTCATCAAATTCGCTTTAAAGTACTCACCGCTGGCATCATAGGGCATGGCTAAACGCCCTATTCTTAATACCGACTGTACCGCGCCAGGCTTATCCAACAAGTAAATGGTATGGCCCTTGGCTGAATCCCCAGGAACAAACTGCGGTCTGGCTTGCGCTTTGCCCTGCCACTGAGCTTGCAGAGGCGCTAAAGCCGCCAGCACTTCTGTTTGCTCTAGGTTACTCACTACTACTAACTGACTTCCTTGAGGCCGATAATGACTTTCCCAAAACTGTTTTACATCATCTAAAGTAAGGCTGGCGACACTCTCGCGACTACCATAGCTGGAGGTGGCTAAACGACTATTCTCCCCATAGATCAGCCGCTGACTGGCGATGCTGGCCAGCCAAGACGGTTGGTTAAACTTCTGCTCAATACTCTGCAGTAGTTGGGCTTTTTCACGCTCAAACTCCAGCTCATCAAAGGCAGGACTTAATAAGCGTTGCTGCAAAATAGCTAAGCTCTGGGCTAAGTTTTCGCTCAGTGAAGTCAGGCTAATGGTTTGACTATACAGCCCTGCACTAAAGCTCATCGAGGTGCCAAGCTCGGCCAACTGATCAGACAAATCGGCAGCCTTGGTTTGCAAGCTACTTTGCATCAATATTTGCCCAGTGAGCTTGGCCAGCCCTTCTTTACCTTGCGGCTCAGATAAACTTCCGCCAGGTAGGCTAAATTGCAGGGTCACGGTTGGCGTAGCCTGTTCAGAAGTCGCCAAAATTTGCAAACCGTTGCTCAACTGAGCTTGCCATAAAGCAGGCAATTTAACCGTGGGAGCGGGTCCGGAAGGCGGTTCAACACTGCGGTCAAAATCATCCTCAATCTGAGGAATGGCTAGCTCAGCAGGCGAGACCGAACTCGCCTCGGGTAGCTGTCGAGGTGTTGGCTGGTAATTATCATTCGCGGCTAATAACTGACGCTGCCCTGTAGGAACCACACTCATCACCACTCTAGGCTTATTTAAGATGTAATGCCGATACGCCTGTTGCACCTGTTGTTCACTGACCTTGTCAAACTGAGCCAGAACTTGGCGAACAAATAAAGGATCACCAAAGAAGGTTTC
>NZ_JBNKPP010000297.1:0-49137 GCF_050295395.1 Agarivorans sp. | reverse complement strand
CACACCTTGAATAAACTGACGAAAACGCTCGTTCTTAAAGCGCTCTACCGACACCATTAAAATTTTAGTTTTACCACTGCGCACCTCAGCCATTACCTGACGGCTTTGCTCAGCGCTTAAGGTAGAGTCGAGACTGGCTGCGGCGATGCCTTTTTGCTGCAAGAAGTTAAGCTGATCTTTTATTAAGGCTAACAACGGTGATACCACTAAGGTTAAATGCGGTAATTGCAAGGCGGTAAATTGGTAACACAAGGATTTACCGGAGCCAGTAGGAAAAATAGCCAAGCAGGAGCGCTGCGCTAATAAGCAATCAACCACCTGAGCTTGACCGGGGCGAAACTGCTCAAAGCCAAAAGTTTGTTTTAGCTGCAAGGATAAAGGGTGATTCATGGGCTCTCTCAAATTGATGGAAGGGCTTAACTTAAGACAGCAAAGCCTGCCCGAGCAGCTAAACCAATAAATACACTTATGGCCACACTAAGCAGAGTGCCTAGCAAGACATATTCGGTTAGCTTGCGCTCTGATTGACCGGTTAAATCACCAAAGCGAAAAATGGATTTGGCAGCAATAATAAAGCCGATGGCAGCGATTTGATCCAACAATACACAGCTTAATATCAAGCTGCGTTCAACCATGCCAATGGCTTTGCCAGCCATGGGTAAGTAAAGCCCAGCCTGTTGCACCGCCGGATTCCAAGGGCGCAAAGCCAAGGCCAGCACTCTGGAGCAAGGATTTAATATCAATAAATACGCCAGCACTAGCAACATTACCTTTGGCTGCATCAGTATGCCAAACAGCGAGCCGAGGCCTTGCCAAGCATCACTAAGGGCCACCACCGCTAAACCTAAAATGGCAAACTGTAAGGCCTGAAAAAACAGGTAATAAAAAGTAGATGGCGGCAGGTAGGCCTGCCAAGCTGGCAGCACTATCAGAACGAGCAATAGCACCAGACTCAAGCCAAAGAGCAGACTGCTCGCGCCAACAAAATATATCGCTAGCAGGGTAAAACCGAGGCTTAACAACAAAGCTCGCCAATAAAGACAAGTAGCGATAAATTTTTGTTGCTCAACTTGCTGGCGGCAATGCTGGGGCCAAATAAAAAACTCTAGTAAGACATAAGCCAACCAGGTAGCCAACAAAAACTGCATTTCCATTCTAAGACTCATCCATGAGTTGTTTGAAGTACAGTTTATACTCTTCCAGCAATTGATACTGCGATAAGTTAAGAAGTTTTGTGGCATTAACCCGAGAACTGCCTAAGACTTCGGCCAGTGCAGCATGGCTTGGCTCGGCGAGTTGCCAATAACAAAGCAAAGCCTCGGCTTGTTTCTGGCTTAAGGCTTGTAACTGCTTATCGGCAAACTTAGTTAGCAACTCAAAGTGCTGCTGTAAATAGGGTTTATTGCTAAATACCGCCATGTATTGCCGTTTCAGACTATCTAAGCCCCGCCCCGACAAAATAAAGGCCTCGCCATTGGAGCGGCCCAGTTGTTCAGCCAGTGGAGCAATAGCGCCAATGCCTATACCAATGCGTGCATCCATATTCACTGCTGCTTTTAAAGCTAAGCGGATCTCTAAAGCGCAATCAATGGCGAGCTCAGCTGGCTCAAGCAATAGCTGAAAAGCATCGCCACGAAAGACTTCATAACGGCAGCCATAACGCCGCTGTAAGCCTTGCAAACTAGCCGTTAAAGCCTGCAAAGCCTCACTAAAAGCCACTGGCTCTAGTCCACTAGAGCCAACAATGTCACCACTTAATACTGCAACTGTTTGCATAGACCTCACCACCACCAAAAGTAACCAAAAACAATTACTTTATAAATAGTAACTTAAATTAGTTACATGGATAAAAGTAACTCAATAGCCAGACAGAGGCAAGTAAACCGAACGATAAAAATATGCGACTAAAACTCGACATTCACCAATGAATCAGCACCAATACGGTAACGTTCAAACCTCATCATAGCGCTGGGAATACTGACTCATCGATCAGTCAAACGCACTGAATATATCAAAGAGGCAAGTTTGCAATCCGAGTTCAAAATGAGAAACCAGCTAAGCCTTAGCCACTGACTGAAACAAACTTCCCCTCTTATGGTCATTATGAATCATTTGTTGCACCACTTTGAAACTCCCCAGCACCAAGGTGGTTAAAAATAAACGCTAGCAAGCCCCGTGATGGCTTGCCTATCTGGTCAACAAATAAAACACAAGCCATTGAAAAATATTGTAATTAGAAATTAATCAACGAGAAACAGCATTTAGGCGCATTTGTTGCAGAATACATAACATAAGATTCATTTGTTTCACGTATGTTAACTTGCTAAGGAAATGCTATGTTCAAAATCAAACATCTACTGGCTGGAGCCGCCATTGCAATTTGTGGATTAACCAGCACCATTACTCAGGCCGACCAACTGGATACCTTGATGGAGCGCGGCGTACTTAAAGTGGCGGTACCGCAAGATTTTCCTCCTTTTGGTTCGGTAGGCAGTGACCTGCAACCTCAGGGTTACGACATTGATATGGCTAACTACCTAGCAGACGAGCTAGGGGTAAAGCTAGAGTTGGTTCCCGTTACCAGCGCCAACCGCATTCCTTACCTACAAACCCGTAAAGTAGATTTAGTGATCTCTAGCTTAGGTAAAAACCCCGAGCGAGAAAAAGCTATCGATTTTAGTAATGCTTACGCGCCATTCTTCTTAGGTGTATTTGGTGCAGAAGGCTTAGATGTGAGCAAGGCCGATGACTTAAAGGATAAAACGGTGGGAGTAACCCGCGGTGCAGTGGAAGATATTGAGCTGAGCAAATTGGTGGATGAGTCAACCACTATCAAACGCTTTGAAGACAACAATACCACGCTTTCGGCCTACCTTTCAGGCCAAGTTGAGCTGATTGCTACAGGTAACCTAGTTGCCACCGAAATCGCTAAACGCGTGCCTCAACGTAAACCAGAAACTAAGTTCATGTTGAAAAACTCACCTTGTTACGTTGGCGTATTAAAAGGCGAGCCGGCACTACTTGAGAAAGTAAACAGCCTCATCGCCAAAGCCAAAGACAGCGGCGAATTAGAAAAAATGTCTCTCGCTTGGTTTAAAACCTCACTTCCTAAAGAGCTGTAATTTAAGGATAAAAAGGCATGAGCTACCAATTAGACTTTAGCGGATTAATTCCTTACATCCCCGAGCTAAGCAAAGGCTTACTGACCACCGTTGAGCTAACCCTATACTCCACAGTGGCAGGGATTGCGCTAGGCACCGCAGGTGCAGCCGGGCGAATTAGTAACAAGGCTTGGTTACGTTGGCTAGTTGGTAGCTACGTGGAAGTGATTCGCAATACCCCGTTTATTGTACAGCTATTCTTCATCTTTTTTGGCTTGCCGGCCTTAGGCTTTAAGCTCAGTGCCTGGCAAGCAGGTTGTTTAGCCATGGTGATTAACCTTGGAGCCTACCTCACCGAAATTATTCGCGCAGGCATTCAAGCCACACCTAAAGGGCAATGGGAAGCTGGCCGCACCCTTGGGCTGAGCCATTGGCAAATTTTTAGCAGAGTGGTTTTGCCCACCGCTTTTCAACGCATTTACCCTGCCCTAGTTAGCCAATGCATCATTGTTATGCTCGGCTCGGCGGTGGTATCACAAATTTCGGTTGAAGAGCTGACTTTCTCGGCCAACTTCATTCAATCACGCAACTTTCTCAGCTTTGAGTCCTACATGGTGACTGCCTTGATTTACTTATTATTGGCCGTAGCAATGCGCCAGCTATTTGAGTTATTAGCGCGCCGTATCTTTAAGAACCCGTCCTTATAGGAGCCATTACTGATGATGCAATTTACCGACTGGGACATTCTGCGCAACCTGCTACTAGCAGCGCGCTGGACGGTTCTGTTATCCCTTATCGCCTTTGCCAGCGGCGGTCTAGTGGCGCTGTTACTCACCTTTATGCGACTCAGTCGTAATCCGGTATTAACCGGCTTGGTGAAAGGCTATGTAGAGTTGTTTCAGGGCACGCCACTGCTGATGCAACTGTTTATTACCTTCTTTGGTTTATCTTTGATTGGTATTGATGTGAGCGCTTGGCTAGCCGCCATTATTGGCCTCACTCTATTTACCAGCGCCTTCTTATGCGAAATCTGGCGTGGCTGTATTGAATCTCTGCCCAAAGGGCAATGGGAAGCAGCAAAAACCTTAGGTTTGAGCTTCTTTCAAAGCATGCGCTACGTCATTTTACCGCAAGCCTTAAAAGTGGCCATTGCCCCTACTGTAGGTTTCTCGGTGCAAGTAGTGAAAGGCACCGCGCTAACCTCAATTATTGGTTTTGTCGAGCTCACCAAAGCGGGCACCATGTTAAACAACGCCACTTTTCAACCTTTCAAAGTCTTTGCCCTAGTAGCGGCCTTGTACTTCTTACTTTGTTTCCCGCTGTCTTTGTACAGTAAGCATTTGGAGAAAAAACTCAATGTCACTGGTTAGTATCGAAAACATTCACAAATATTACGGGCAACACCATGTACTAAAAGGGGTTGACCTAAAAATTAAAGCTGGCGAAGTGATCTCCATTATTGGTCGCAGCGGTTCGGGTAAAAGTACCCTACTGCGCTGCATTAATGGCCTAGAACCCTTTCAAAGCGGCGCCATTATTGTCGACAAACAAGCAGTTAGCGAAGACGAAAAACAACTGCGCCAACTAAGCCGCAGCGTAGGCATGGTGTTTCAAAACTTTAACCTATTCCCCCACATGACCGCTGGTGAAAATATTATGCTGGCGCCCAAGCTGGTATTAAAGAAAAGTCCGCAAGAATGTCGCCAACTGGCCGAAGCAGTACTCGCCAAAGTGGGCCTAGCCGACAAATTCGACCAATACCCCACCAGCATGTCTGGCGGGCAACAGCAACGAGTGGCAATTGCTCGCTCCTTGGCGATGTCGCCCAAAGTACTACTGTGTGATGAAATCACCTCGGCCCTTGACCCAGAGTTAGTGGGCGAAGTGCTCAAGGTACTAGAGCAACTAGCCGCCGAAGGTATGACGCTGATTCTAGTGACTCACGAAATGAACTTTGCCCGCGACGTGGGTGACCGCGTAGTATTTATGCACCAAGGCAAAGTGTGGGAAACCGGTGACAGCAAGCAAGTATTTGCCCAACCGCAAACGGAAGAACTACAAAGCTTTATCTCGGCTGTGTTATAAGCAAAACTGACCAACCATGAGGACGTCTAACACTATGAGCAAATCGGTTTGTGCCTTTGATCAGCGCATCGTAAGCAGCTACTCACAACTCTCGGCTAAGGCGCGGATTGTTGCCGACTACTTACAGCATCACCCCGACAAAGTATTGATTCAATCAACCGCCGAAATTGCCGGTGCTTGCCAAGTATCGAAAGCCAGTGTTAGCCGCTTCTTTCGCCAATTGGGTTATCAAGATCACCAACAAGTGTGTGAAGAGTTGCGTCAAGAGCGCGAATGGGGTCAACCACTGTTAAGCACCGGCCCCAGCGATAGCTCTGAACATAGTGATTTAGCAGCCATTACTCAGGTTTACCGCCAGTTAGAACAGCTCGACAGCGAACAACTGGTGAAAGAGATCAGCCAAGCCAAACAGATTTACATTATTGGTTATCGCAACAGTTACCCACTAGCGATGCACTTTCGCCAACAATTAATGCAGTGCCGTGGCCAGATTACCCTGCTACCCTTACCAGCACAGAGTATTGGCGAAGATCTTCAACAAATCACTGCCGATGACTTAGTCATCGTCATAGGTATTCGCCGTCGGCCCAGTGTATTTTCGGCCTTAATAAAGCAACTGCAAGGCCTTAAATGTTTACTGATTACCGACCAAAGCGGCCAACGTTACGCCTCTCAAGTGAGCCAATTGATTGTTTGCCCCATGAGTAACCACTCAGCCCTAGACAGCTATGCCGCGCCAATGAGCCTATTGGCTCACCTAAGCAATCAGGTATACGACTTTCTAGCAGAAGCGGCGCAGCAACATAGCAATCAGGTGAGTAATAACTATCAGGCCCTTGCCGAACTGGAACAACAAGGTTAGTTAAGCGCTAAAAAATACCCAGCAGTAACAATATTGCACCCGATCATGAAACAATTGATTCATTCTTAGTTATTATGAATCAAACGAGACAAAACTAGCTCACAGCTCCAGCTAGTACAATACAATTAAGGATAATTATGAGCCAAGTAATCATTGCCCCGATAAGTGAAAATGCCCCTGCATTTACTAAACAATTTACCAACCTTGCCGATCACCGTATTGGCAGTAAAGTGGTCGCCGTCAGCGATGATTTTTTTGCTAAAGCCGACCGCATGCTAAACCACCTGCCTGCCGAGTTTTATCCCGATCGCTACGACGACAACGGCAAATGGATGGATGGCTGGGAAAGCCGCCGTCGCCGAAATGGTGGCCACGACTGGAGCATTGTTAAACTCGGTGTACCCGGCACAGTAAAAGGGCTGCAAGTCGATACCAGCTTTTTCACCGGCAACTTCGCACCTGCAGTGAGCATTGAAGTCTGTTATTGCGAGCAAGAATTACCTGCTGATGACGTACAATGGCAAGCGCTATTGCCAGCTAGCGCCTTGTCTGCCGATAACAGCCACTTCTTTGAAGCAAGCAGCGAACAAGTAGTTAGCCACGTAAAAGTGAATATGTTCCCCGACGGCGGTATTGCCCGCTTGCGTATCTTTGGTTTACCCAAAGCCAGCCACCATGGCGATGAAACCATTGACTTAATTGCGTTAGTCAATGGCGGCCGAGCCGTTGCACACAACGACTCCCACTACGGCACCCCTGCCAACTTACTGGCACCCGGCGAAGGCGTAAACATGGGGGATGGTTGGGAAACCCGCCGCCGCCGTGAACCCGGTAACGACTGGTGTATTATTGCCCTAGGCCAACCCGGCAGCGTTGACAGCGTAGATGTTGCTACCAGCTACTTTAAAGGTAACTACCCCGATAAAATGTCGATTCAAGCGGCTTACATTAGCGACCCCAATGACCTAAGCCTGATCAGCCAAAGCATGTTCTGGGAAGAACTATTGCCACCACAGTCCTTAAGTGCCGATAATAACCACCACTTTGCACAGTTAAATTCTCTAGGCAAAATCAGCCATATTCGTATCAATATTTTCCCAGACGGTGGACTTAGTCGCGTTCGCCTATGGGGTAAAGTAGACCAATAGGAAGCACCCACTATGATGAAACTTGCATTACAGCCGCTGACTCGTGAGGCATTCAAGCCCTTTGGCGACGTTGTGGAAACAGAAGGTGCTACGCATTTTCCCATTAACAACGGTACCACTACCCGTTTCCATGATTTGGCCGCGTTACAGTTTAGTGGCAGTAATGCCAAGCCGATAGTGTCTATCTTTCGCGGCCAAGCTTTTACTTTGCCGCTAGAAATTACAATGATGGAGCATCATCCCTATGGCAGCCAACTGTTTATGCCGCTGTCTGGGCATCCTTATGTGGTAGTGGTAGCCCCCAAGGGCGAACTGCAACAACAGCAAATACAAGCCTTTTTAGCCTCTGGCCAGCAAGGGGTGAACTACCATTTTGGAGTATGGCACCATCCTTTGATTAGCCTAGAAGCCAGCAGTGACTTTCTGATTGTGGATAGGGCTGGCGAAGAAGCCAACTGCATAGAGCAGGATTTAAACCAAAGCATTTTACTTGAGTTTTAACGTGCTGATGCACAGAGCGAGTTGCCCGCAACTCGCCTACTCAAACCGAGGCGAATGCAAGGGCGCAAACCTTACACCTCACTCTCTCAAACTGAATTACCGCAAACCTCTATTAATAGCTTCAAGTTCAAGCCAACACTCATTGCTACCCAAGCGCCCCAGCTTAGCGCTAACTCATCCAAGCAATTGATAAAAATAAAAAAGATTATCATTAAGCTTACAAAAACCGACTAAAAAATAAGCAAACCATGTCAGGTATTTTTACAATCTAGTTTATTTAGGCGAGTTCCAAATTCATAACTAACTGATAACTCAACAATTTACTTTGTAGGCCCAATTCATGCTTATACGGCCCACATAATAACTAGGTATAACAGACTGACTTAACTAAACTTTTTGTCACAAAACTTAAGGAATGAAACCGTGCAAAAAACAACTTTGGCTTTATTAACCACAGCAAGTTTGCTCTGTGCTAGTGCCACTGTTCAAGCGAGCGTCATGCTCAGTGGTTTTGGTGGTGATGCGGGCTATGGTGAACTTGCTATGTCACGCAATGATGATGGCTCTTCCAACCAACTCGATCTCCCCTTCGAGATTAACTATTTTGGTAATAGCTATAATCAATTTTTTATTAACAACAACGGCAACCTCACCTTTGAGTCTGCTTTAGGTGCTTATACCCCTGTCCCCTTCCCGGTAACCAACCAACCCATCATTGCGCCCTATTGGGCAGATGTGGATACAAGTTGTACGGGCTGCGGCGAAGTCTATGTAGGTAGCCCCTCTGAAGGCGTAGTTGCAGTAACTTGGAACAACGTTGGGTTTTACGATGAAGACAATAGTAAATCCAATACCTTTCAAGCGGTATTAATCGATCGCTCCGACACCGGTGCTGGCAACTTTGACGTGGAGTTTCGTTACGACAAACTGGAATGGACCACAGGTGATGCCTCTGATGGCGTTAACGGCTTAGGTGGCACCCCTGCCCAAGCCGGCTATGATGCTGGTGACGGTGAAAACTACTTCGCGCTTCCCGGCTCGTTCAGTGAAGAGGTGTTAAATCTGGTATCCAGCTCTAATACTGGTGAAGATGGCGTTTGGCGTTTCGCCATTCGTGAAGGTGCGCTACCTGGGGCTACCCCAGAAAACCCACTAATGCCAGTCGTGGTTGAAGGCGGATGGGCCTTTGAGTTCAACGTAGACCTTAACGAGACCATCTTCATTGACCCAGATGTAGCGGTGGGTTACGACTATATTGTCGATCAAGGCCCGAATATTCGCACAGTTACGCTACCAGTTGGCTTTGATGACGACATGTTCTTCATTTGGCTATGGGACGGCTTTGATTGGGTGCAAATAGCCGAGGTTGCCGCAGGCATCAGCTATGACTTTGGCATCGACGGCGTGGATCGTTTTCGGGTAACCGGCATTGAAACCAGCAACGAAGTGGATCCCACAGACACCAGTGCCTTTGTTACTGGCCTTAGCTTCGTTGACAGTGGAAACGTGTCATTGCGCCAAATTCCCATTGTAGAATTTGTGCCCGGCCCCAATCCTCAAGTACCTGAACCCAGTACTTGGCTAATGGTGTTGATCGCGCTAGGTTTAGTATTGCACACGCGTAAGCGCAGCCCAGTGTTAGCTAAAGGCTTATTACCCGCCTAAGCCCTTAGCATAAACAGATAAGGGAGCCTTGGCTCCCTTATTGTTAACTTAAAGTGAGAACTAAAACGCTATGAAGATACCGCTACTGTTAACTCCGCTACTACTGTGTTTATCAGCTTGGGCGGAAGACTATCAAGCATGGACGGTAACATGCCCCACGGCTAAGCCTTGCGTCATTTCGCAAATGGTGATGAAGCAACAAGGTGATGCCGCCGATGTGATTGCCGGAGTCAGCTACTTTAATCACCCCTCCCAACCAATCTTAAAAATTAGGATCACTCCACAAGCCGATCCTAAAAAAGGCCTAGGCCTAAAATTTGACCAACAAACTGCGCTGCATTTGCCGATCACCAACTGTGATAACAAAGTTTGTGAAGTGAATATAGTAGCAGACCAACAACTGATCGACGATTTGCAAAACAGTAAACTCATGTCGGTGGCTTATATACTAAAAAGCAACCAGCAACAAAACGCCTTTCCTGTTATTTTAAATGGCTTTAAGCAGGCTTATCTATCTATTCAATAAAGCTGATAACTACGCGGCGTTGGGCTGCCTATCAATGGCTTGTGCAGAACCAACATGGCCCTACCTTAAGCTAAGCGACTTTGCTGTGAGCATAAAAAAGGCCTCGCACGCGAGGCCAAACATCACAGGGAATGTGATAAGCACAGCTTTATTTTTGCGAATGACGCAAAAATAACACTTTCAGTTATTCTGCTGCCAAACTAGGGTAATCGGTATAACCCTGTGCACCACCGCCATACAAGGTATTCTGATCCAGCTCATTTAAAGCTGCCCCTTGTTGAAAGCGCTCAGGCAAATCCGGGTTAGCAATAAAGGCCGAACCAAATGACACCACGTCGGCTTTACCTTCGGCGATGGCCTGCTCGGCAGTTTCAGCAGTGTAACCACCGTTGGCCATATAAGCGCCTTTATAGTGACTACGTAGCTCTGTAAAGCTAAAGTCTTGGTCGCTCGAAGCTCCACCAAAGTTTTCCACTACATGCAAATAAGCCAAATTCATCTCACTTAACTTATCGGCTAAATAATTAAATAGCGTCTGCGGATTGCTCTCTGACATAGAGTTAAAGGTTCCGGTAGGCGAGATACGGATCCCCACTCGGCCACTACCCAGCTCTTCGGCTACCGCAGCAGTCACTTCTAAGGTTAGCCGAGCACGATTTTCAATAGAACCACCGTAGTTATCATCACGCTGGTTGCTGCCATCTTTTAAGAACTGGTCAAGCAAATAGCCATTGGCCGCATGCACTTCAACACCGTCAAAACCGGCTAACTTGGCATTTTTAGCTGCTTGACGATATTGCTCAACAATTTGCGGAATTTCTTCACTGCTCAGAGCGCGCGGCGCCTCAAAGTCTAAAAAGCCTTTTTCAGTAAAGGCTTGTCCTTCAGGGGCTATCGCCGAAGGCGCCACTGGCAATTCGCCATTTTGCTGTATCTCACGATGGGAAATGCGACCCACGTGCCATAACTGCGCCACTATTTTAGAGCCTTTAGCATGCACGGCCTCAGTAATCGCTTTCCAGCCGGCAATTTGCGGTTCGCTATAAATTCCCGGTGTATAGGCATACCCCTTAGCCTGCGGAGATATTTGAGTCGCTTCGGTGATGATCAAACCAGCACTGGCGCGCTGTTGATAATATTCAACGTTTAGCGCTTGCGGAATATCACCGGGTTGAGCCGAACGAGAACGCGTTAGCGGCGCCATTACCACGCGATGCTTTAATGCGATATCACCTAAGTTGATTGGCGAAAACAGTTTAGGTAGCGACATGTGTTTATCCTTATTTTATAAATCTTATATATGGCGATTCAGCCTAAACGGCCTAATCACCACTATAGCTAGTAACAAAATTACATATACTCAATCGCACTGATTCACCACACCAAATCGCGAGCAATGTTGCTTCGGCGTAATAAAATACCAATGAGATTGAAGTTTAACTTCTGTATCCAAACGAAACATAGTATCTTTTGTAAACTATAAGTATGCTCGTGCCTAACTACAAGTACGGCACTCCCAAGATATTTAGTTTCCCTGAGGTGCCTAATGGCGAATTTAGCGGCTTCAAGCCTAGAAAATAATTGTGAACTTTCTACTAAACCGATTAATCAAGACTGCCCCGTCTCCACCGCTATTGAAGTGATTGGGGGTAAATGGAAGGTGATCATCTTGTATCAGCTGCGCGGTAAAACCCTGCGTTTTGGTGAGTTAAAACGCTTGATCCCCAAAATCACTCAAAAAACCCTCACTCAACAACTGCGTGATTTAGAGAAAGACAAATTGATAGAACGTACCGTTTATGCAGAAGTGCCACCGCGAGTCGAGTATACGCCAACCGAACTGGCCGAACAGTTAAACTCTGCCCTCGATTTATTGTGCGCCTGGGGCGCGAAATACCAAGCGGCCCACGGCGATATTTGGCCACGTAAGAGCTAATGCGCCGCCCCCTCCACTTTCAGTTGGGCGGCCAATACTTTGTCGCCTAACTATAACCCTTCGGGCGTAGCTGAACGCTTAAGCCAATCGCCGGTACAATTATCGCCCAAGCAGCTGGCCAAACAGTTAAGCTCCTTATCGCTTAATTATGTGCTTGAAGCGCAAAATAAGCTGCACCTAACTATAACCACTCGGGCATAGGGCGCTTAGTCCAGCGAGCAAAGGCCATTTTTTCGGCGCGATAGAAATCTCGGTAGGCCTGTACTGGCTGCCCCGCTTGTTTGTATTGTTCTGGCATGGCTTGGGCAAATTCAGTTAAGCCAAGCGCCGGATAGTGCATGCCGCTCAATTGGGCTAATACCGCCATCGACTTATGGTCGCTCGACTTGGCATAGCGGTAACGGTATTCCTGATTTAGCGCTACACATAGTTGCTGCAACCATAAAAAATTATCATAAGATTGCTCTACCCACAGCACACAGGGATGCTTTAAGTGCGTAGATTTGTAAGGGGTAATAAAACCCTTTTTGTTCAGCGCAGTGCAAAGCATTTGTACGCTCTCTAGGATCATCTTTACCACATGCTGATCACAGTGATAGTGGGCGCAATGTTCAATATTTTCATCCAATACAAAGATATTCATTTAAGGCTTATTCCCATCATTACTAATCGTTACGACAGCTACTCCAATTAAATACGTAAGCCCACAGCATATCGATGAACGGTACTCGAAAAACTCTGGAGGATTAAGTCAAGGTGTTGAAATAGAGCCAGTTAGGTGCAACTATCAAACGACTAATCAGGCAAGATTGCCGTCTCAAAATAACAAGGACATTCAGCATGGCTTCAACATCTCCAGTGGTCGCATTTATAGGCTTAGGCACCATGGGCTTTCCAATGGCAGGACACTTAAGCCAACAGGGTTACCAAGTGGTGGTATATAACCGTACCCAAGCCGTAGCCGAGCGTTGGTTACAGCAATATGCCGGGAGCAGCGCAGCCACTCCAGCGGAAGCCGCGGCTCAGGCTCAAGTGATACTTAGTTGTGTGGGCAACGATCAAGACTTAAAACAAGTTTATCTAGGAGACAACGGCATTATTGCCGGCGCCAAAACAGGCAGTATTTTAGTTGACCATACCACTGCCTCGGCAGGGGTAGCCACCGAGTTAGCCAGCGCCGCTGCACAAGCCCAATTACACTTTTTAGATGCCCCCGTTTCAGGAGGCGAAGCTGGCGCGGTCAATGGCTGTTTAACAGTAATGGTAGGCGGAGAGCAAAGCGATTTAGACAAGGTTGAGCCTATTTTACAATGTTACGCTAAGGCCATTAATCTACTTGGTCCGGTGGGGTATGGGCAAAGCTGCAAAATGGTAAACCAATTGTGTATAGCCGGCATACTGCAAGGTCTGTCGGAAGGTATTAGCTTAGCTAAGGCTGCTAATTTAGATATCGACAAGGTAATTGAAGTACTACAACACGGTGCTGCGGGAAGCTGGCAGCTTAATAACCGCGCCAAAACCATGGCCAATAACCAGTTTGATTTTGGCTTCGCCATCGATTGGATGAGAAAAGATTTGGCGATTTGTTTTAATGAAGCCGACAAACTGGGCGTAGAGCTGCCACTGGCCAAGCAGGTTGATGCGCAATACGCTAAATTACAACAACGCGGCTATTCGCGCGCCGATACCTCGGTATTGATTAAACAGTTTGACCACGAAGATTAAGCCAAGGCTAAAAAAAACCTAAGGCCTTAGCCTTAGGTTGGAGTCACGCGAGAACGTGAATGCTTAATTCAAACTATGAAGCAAAAGCACGACTACTCTATGCTAAACAAAGCGAAACCCAGAAGGGAAGTGAGGTCTGGGCTCCGCTTAGCTACAGTTAAGTCGTTCTGTACTAGCAACTACAACTAACAAAGGCTACTTTGCCAGTACCTTTTTATCATATAGCAATTTTCCCCAAGCAGAGGGAATAGGCGCCCAAGCGCTGTAACCAATACTATACAGATGAATATTTCAACGCTTAAGCCTGGCAACACCAGTTTCTCTTGCGCCCTTGCTTAAGCTGACATAAGCTCGCCAACCTAATTGTGCGGCAGTTTTTCCGCCCGCCCTACTGATAAGGCAAATCGATGCAAATAATTACCGTTCCAGACTTGGCAAAACCCGAAGTTAAACGCCATCATAAAGCCCGTCATTTGAAAAAAATGGCGATTGGCCGCTATGCTCAAAGCTGCGCTGAACTGCGCTTTTCCGCCGACATAGAAAAGTTTGATGAACTGGATTCCGCGCTGGCCAGTAGCCAACAGCAACAATCTTGGGAGCTGTTTATTGCCTACTTCAACCAGCAATACCATGTAGCGATTAACTACTTAAGCGAGCAAGCAGAGCTAGATGAGGTGCTACAACAAGCACAAGCCACCATTGAAGCTTGCTTAGGCAAGGTAGAAATACAAGTATTGGCCGGAGATGCCAACTACGGTGATTGGGACAGTTGCTACAGTAACTAGGCCGCTACGGCCTTGGCGCAAGTCCACTTGCGCCAAGCTAACAAACTAATTCCTTAGACCACACTCTGCCAACCAGGGGCAATGGCTAAACCTTCGATTCCTTCTAGTACCTGAGCGTTACTCAAGGCCAGCTGATATTCTCCGCCATTAAGTTGATGCTGGGGCGAACAATCTACATTCCATTGGCGCAACAAATAGCCCGCCAAAGCAGCCCGCACTTCTAACTTCAATTGACCTTCTTGCATGGCGTAATCCAACTCGATGGCTTGCGGATAAGCCAAAGCCGGATGAGCAATTAAGCTTAGCTCGACAATGTGATTCCATTGCTTGTCATATTGGCGCGCCTCCAAGGTATTGATTGGCTGATCGAGTATCGCCACATGGATGAAACGGGTGACCACAAAATCACGAAAACTGGCGCTTTCACGGTCATAAGCACGTACGTGCCAACGGTGGCCATTATTCACTAGGCTATGCGGCACTATCTCGCGCTGGCTTTCACCCGAAGAAATCGACACGTAACGACACAGCAGTGCTACTCGGTGATGAATAGCCCGCATGATCGCCGCTATATACTCGGCCTTGGGATGAATTAAACGCACCGCATCAAAACAGCTTTCGCTAGGCTCCATGGGAAACGACAAACCATCACCAAAGCCTTGCGAAAGCCCGGTAAGAATCGCTTCTGGGTTGTGCGAAAACAGCGGGGAAAATTGGTCACGGCGTAAATAACGGCGCGCTTTATGATCTAACAAGGCATTATTGGGTGCCAGTTGCTTATATGAGGCTAAATCGCGGGTGGCCGCCGCTAAACCCGTTTGAAATCGACTGATTAAATCAGCCCGACTCACCTCGCCAAAATACTCCAAGCTAAAATCAATAAATGCCAAACGACTGCGCTGTCCGTGAGTGAGCCCCTTAAGTTCCATTGTGCTCATCCTTGCTCATTCAGAAGTAAAAGCTTAACAAGCAGCCACAACACAGGCAATCATTTTGATTAGGTCTTAAGCATTATTGTGAACAAACGTGGTGTTGATAAAGACAAGTGAACAATAACAATCTGTGATGCTAAAACCCACCCGACAAAAAAGTCTTAGAGCCGCACCTTAGCGAATGACGCAAAACTCAAACTAAGCCTTTACTGATAACTTTCGTCAGGCGTGTCGATAAAAACGTGTTGCAGCAATTGTTGGTGAGCACTCTTGTTAGCTTGGGCTTGCCACTGTTGATAAAAAGCCGCAAATTTACCCATCCTATTCTCTCTAATAAGAGACTCTATTTGGCCTATCACAGTTTGTCCCAGCGAACTCTTAGAACATCCCGCGTACCCCAAAATGTAAGCCGGACTCCCTTCAACTAAATAAGAAACCACTTGTTCGTTACCAAAGTAAGATTGTTTTAAAACATATTGTGCTTCATCTGGGTAGCCTAAGATGCCTTCAATGTCTCTTTTGTCACTAAGCAGCATTCTGATCAGTCCCTTAGACTGCTCTCCTGAAGCTCGCTGATAGATAAGCCCGTTATCACGATGCTTATTTAGGATGGCGTCTAACTCTGCTCCATATTTTCGCCCTTTAGCTAGACCTAAAACAAAAGTTCTTGAACCTAACAGTGAATCAAGGTCAACCGTATTATTGCTAGTAAGGTAAGGTATTAGTTTTTCAACACTGGCTTTTTTAACGATTAAGCTATTCGCCAAAATTAGGCTATGGGCGATGGAATAGGCAATGAACTGTTCACGTTCGGGGGTTTTTAACAAAGAAACACTACATACGTTGTCGTTAGTTTGCATTTCTTTGATGATTCTAGCGAAATTACCCTGTTTATAAACATGATGGTAAGTAGGTAAGTCCTTCACTATTTCTTTCTGGACAAGGTCTAAATATCCTTGATGTTGGTATTGGCCTTCAACAATAAATGCCGGAGAAAAATCTAAGGAGTACCATACTATGGTTTCACTGGCCTTTGATAATGCAGGTAAAATCACTAGCAAAGTCATTAACCTACAAAACCTAAAACGCTTCATTATTTCTCCATTAAATTAAGATAGGCTAAACACCTTATTCAGCTAAGCAAGGCAACAACAAAACACCGCTAGCCCTAGTTGGGGAGCTGCTTCATTATCGAATAATTACGCCCTACATTTGATAACAACACGCATTACCCATACCCAAAATATCACAATAATTATTCAAACATAAAGCCAAACCCACTATATAGTGCCACATAAACTCAACATTGCCATACAAGCCACTAAAACTAACGATTCACGGCGGAATTAGCATAAACCAGATCGGTAATAAAAAAGCCTGCAACGCGACAATAAATGCAAGTTGACTCTATATTGTTAGGACTAGCTTGTATTAATGCACTCCGATTATTATTGGTGATGCTTACCAATAACAGAAAACCTCAATAAGCTGGTAACAGTGGCTCATTTCAAGAGCAAACCTTAATCAACAAGGGCAAATTATGAGTAAAAAAAAGGCTGAAACCATCGAGAGCTACGTGCAGGTATATCCTAACGATGCCAATCCTTCAGGAAACATGTTTGGGGGGCGGATTATGGAACACATGGATGCTATCGCCGGGATCTGCTCCAAAAGATATGCGACCAACGCCCACCATTGTGTAACAGCTTCGGTAGAAACGGTCCAGTTTAACCTGCCGGTTCATATCGGCGATATTTTAAAGTTTGTTAGCCAAGTAGTTTACACCGGCCACAGCTCGATGGTGATTCGAGTGATTGTGCAACGTTATAACCGAGAGACCTACGTAGATGAAACCTGTACCAGTGCCCACTTGGTGTTCATAGCCCTAGATGCCGATAACAAACCGGTAGCGGTGCCTGAGTTAGAGCTTGTTTCCGATAGTGATAAAAAAGCCTGGCAAATGGGAGCAAAAGTGCGAGAGCAGTCGTTAAAAATTAAGGCGATGAATCAGCAAACATAAAACACCTAGTTTAACTATTGCAAAAAGACTGAACTTCATCTTCATACTCAGCTGCTAATAGAAGTAGCTTTAAGCTAAACAATAGGCGGTATGATGAACAAACTATTGGATGACCAACAGGCAGCAGCTGATCTAGATACTCTTTTGCAACATACCTTAACTAAGGTCGCCAATGGGACACTCAATGTGGAACGTGCACATAAAGGTTTAATTGAACTGCTCCAGCTAATTGATAAGCAGGAACCAAGAGCCAAAGACTGGCTTGAGCAAGGTGTAGATTATCTATCTTGGCCATCAATGAGCACCCAGCAATAAACGGACAAAATAAACGACAGTATTTTTACCGCTCACTTCAAAAAAAATAAAAAGTCATTTTTTTCAAAAGCTTATAAGAAGGCAAATCAAACCAAGTTTAACTTTACTCGTCCAGCTCACATTCTTTACTTAGGCTCATCACACTCACTCTACCTTTGCCTTCGGCTTTGGCGCGGTATAGCGCACGATCGGCTTGTTTTAATAACCAGTCTTCGTTGAGCTCGCTATAAGCCACACCACCACAATCGGTTATGCCGATGGAGCAACTAAGATCTGGCAGGCTGTCTACCAACTCAGGCTTTTCAGCCCAACGCCGTAATTCCGGTTTGAAAAAATGCTTGTGTTGCAAGTGCTCTAGCAAACGTTCAGCGGTAATTTTAGCTTGACCATGACTGGTATTAGGGAACACCACCACAAACTCATCGCCGCCCCAACGCGCAACAATGTCGCCAGCACGCATGGTTTGTTGCAGCAGTGCGGCAAAGTGCTCTAGTACTTTATCGCCAACATCATGTCCTAACAGGTCATTAACAATTTTAAAGTTGTCTAAGTCTATATAAGCCAAAGAGCAATGATAGCCACCACTTTGCTGTTCATAGGTAACTAACTCTTGCTCCAAGCGCGCCAACAGAGCTTGGCGATTAAACAAGCCAGTTAAGGAGTCAGTCGTCGACATTTTCAATAAATTTTCACGATGCTGCAACTGCTGAAGCTGACTACCCAACTGCGAGCAAATCAGATTAAGCGTATCTTGCGCTTGGCGGTCGAAATAGCGATTGCAGTTAAAACTGCATAGCGTTAAAGCCCCATAAAGATGTTCGTCCACAAAAATAGGAATGCTCACCACCGCATTATAGGTAGCTCGTTTACCGTCTTCTCCCTTAGAGCAAAAGGTATTATCCACCCACAAACTGTGATTGCTTTTTAGGTGAGCAAGATAGCCATCTATCTGCTGCTGAGGCAGTGTTTTTCCCACACAGGCCCATTCTTGCCAGCCATCAGCGGTGTAATGATGCAGCATACCAACTTGAACAGTAAAGTTGGCACACACTAAATTAAGGCTTTCTGCGGCTAGCTCTTGGGTAGAGTTAAAGCGCTCCGGCAACGACTGCATGCGACTGATTAGCTGCATTTCACGCAGGCGTTGCTGCAATTGGCGTAATTGAATGTCTTGCTTAGCGCTGCGAACCAGCTCATTTAAATTAAGCTGGATCGCATGCAAGGGATAAGGTTCGATGTCTTTAGCGTAAAATGGGCGACGTTGTTCGATAAGGGTTTGGATCTGTTTAAAAATCTCAATAAAACGCGGTAAACGCAGTGCTTCACAGATACGTAAGCTATTATCTAACAAGCTTTCACAGGCCTGCCACTTTTTACGGCGGCTATATACCTCTAACAACTCGGTATTGCACTGCGGCAGTAGTCGGCTATCCATATCCACCACCTCACCTAACAAAGCCGGGGCATCTTTAAAGATGCTTTCGGCCTCGGCCAACTGGCCATCGGCAACAGCCAGAGAGCCTTGCAGTAAGGCTTTTAAAAACTGACCTGTAGCAGAGGGGTTAAAAGGCAGGCCTTGCATACGCTCCCAACACTGCTGCGCCCTCGCCCGCTCACCTAATTTACTATGACAAAAGCCCTTTAAGCTGTACACGTCGTAAAGGTTTCTGAAGGGAAAATGGGTCATTTGCCTAATCCGGCAGATTCTCACCAACTGTTCAAGTATGTCGCACACCTGTTGGTAATCGCGAGTACAAAAATACAACCAGGCAAAGTTATACAAGGTAACCACTAATTCAGAGTAGTCTCCAGTATGACGGGCTATTTCATAGGCAGCCAAATATTGTTGCTGAGCCTGTGGGTACTCTTCTAATAGGGTATTAAAATAGCCAGTGCCGTTATACATTCTCAGCCGCTCGTTGGCTTCACCCAACTCTTCGCGGATCCTTGAACTTATACCAAAACAGCGGAAGGTGGCATGATAACGGCTCACATAAGAGTAAATAATGCCCTTACTATGATAACTGGCGGCAATCCCTTGGCGATGGCCAATCGCACGCGAAAGATTAATTGCCTTTTGAGTAAAATCTAAGGCGGTTCCAGCGTCTAATTCTTCGTAAAAACGCAAATAGGTATAGTAATTACGCAGCGCATATACACGCGAACAGTTCATTTGGTATTGCTGTAAAATCTGATCTAAATGGGCAAACTCGTCTAACTGTAGCGGTGTAGAAGATTTGTCGTGGGCGTAAAAATTGGCGAAAAAAGACTGCGCCAATAAATGCCCGTCACCGGCTTCCTCGGCAAGCTCTAGCGCCGCCTGAGCGGACTGCATCGCTTCTTCAAAACTTTGCTGTTGAACCAAAACGAAACTAAACAAATTTAATAGACGGATCTTCGCTGAAACATCATTTAAAGTAGCTTGAAAAACCTGCAGCAACTCAAGCTCACTCAAGGCCGCATTCAGTTTACCTTGATACAATAAGGCCTCAGCCAAAGACAATTGCAGACTCACTTTCAAGTCTTTATTGAGATTACTATTTTCAAGCATTAACCTTGCGGCGTGTTCTGCCTCAGGCCAAGCCATGAAGGCAATATTTTCGGCCACCAGTGTATCGGCACAACTCACACAGTCGCGGTAGTGCCAAGCCAACTTGGGCAAAGAGCGACAACGAGGCACCTTATGTAACAAAGTGGTATCGTCCAGCCAATCTAAAAAGCTTTCCCATGCTTCATCGTCTTGGCGATTCACTAAGGCCTGCTGAGTATCCACCGCTACCAATACTAACAAAGGCACCGCAAGGTTATCTTCAACCAAGGCTTTAAGCATTTTAATTGCGGAAACCGAGGCAAACTGCCAATTAGTTAGCACCAATACCATTGGCTGGTTAAACAACAATTCAACTAATTTTAATAAGGCCTGTTTAATAGCCTGTTGTTCGAAATAGAGGTCGTCTACCAATACTAATTCACTGCGCTGGTATGACTTACCCTCTAACATGGCTTGTAAGTTTTTTTGCAGAGGAACGAAGTCACTAGCCAAAGCGGCCATTTCTTCGGCGCTGTAATCAGAAAGCGTAAATTGGTGAGCCAACAAAGCAAAAAATGCGCGATAAGGAGAGTAAGCGCTTAAATCATTAAAGTTAATATGATAGAGGGGAACACCTTGCTGCTGTGCAAAATCACTGGCACAACTGACTAAATGCTCAGCTTCTGCGCACTGATAAAAACTAAAACTAGCTGAGTTGGTCTGGCTTCTTTGCCAGTCAATTAATATGCGTTTTGAAAACGCATCTACTTTGGGCATTACCCCTTGCCCTCCTCGGCAAAATTCAACTTATCAATATTACGTTATCTGTCAATTTTACGATGCTATAGAGCTCACACAACGAGTCCGAATTGATTGGATTTGTTAGACAAAAGCACCAAGAATTCCCCAACCAGTCATGGTGAATATTCAAAATCGTTCATATTTAAATTAAATGATGGCTAGACCTAAGCGGACTTAAATACAGCTAAAATAAAACCAAGGTCTTTAAGCCAAATTTAGCACCGAAAACCAGCCGAAGCTTGGGTGGTATTGACTCAGAAACGTTTATTTCTAAAATAAAATTCCTTGTCACGCTGGTTAATTTCCCGCCGTATTCGACAGGGATTACCCAAGGCCACCACATTGCTAGGTATGTCTTTAGTCACGACACTGCCCGCTCCAATAACCGTATTATCACCAATCGTCACCCCCGGTAAAACCACTGTATTAGCACCAATCCATACGTTATTACCAATCGTTATCGGAATATTAAATTGAGCGTTTTTTTTCCTTAGCTCTGGGTCGATGGGATGCCCCGCCGTAGCCAAAGTCACATTGGGACCAATCATCACATCGTCACCAATATAGATATGTGTATCGTCTACCAGAGTTAAATTGAAATTGGCATAGACATTATTGCCAAGGTGGGTGTGTATGCCCCAGTTGGCCTGTAGCGGAGGTTCGATATAGCACTTCTCGCCCACTTCAGCAAACAGGGCTTTCATTATCTGCTGACGTTTTTCATATTCAGAGGGACGCGAGTGATTAAAGTCATACAGTATGTCTAAATATTTACTCTGCTCGATATACAAACTATCGTCATTACAGATGTAGACTTTCTGACTGTGTAATTTTTCTTTTATCTTCATAAGTAACCTTTATATATTCATGTGATTCTATATTTTTTCAATAACAACATACCACTAAGCCTTAACCAAACCCGCGATAGGCTATCAATAAATTCAAAGAGTCAGCCAGTTTGCCAGCGTTTAACCCCCTTAGCTGGCTTGCTGAGCCCCAGCTGCAACAACAAGCCCTTTCACCATAAGCGCTAAAAGCCTTAACTCAAGCACTGCAAAATGAAGGAGAGGCCACCGCTTAGTCAGCTAAACCAACACCAACAAATAGAGCATCCTGAGCGTAAGTAAAGGTTTACTTTATGTAACTAACTGCGAACGCAGTTAAGGCGCAACAAACAACAAGGCCAGCGCAATGCTGGCCTTAAATAACACAGGGGCTGATCAGCCTTAGCCAATAATGATTTGTCCCAGAATGTAGCCCATACAGCAACCGCCAATCACCGCGATTAAGCCCACCGACATAAAGGAGTGGTTAAAATACCACTTACCAATTTTAGTGGTTCCTGAGGTATCAAAGTTAACCGTGGCAATATCTGAAGGATAATTAGGAATAAAGAAATAGCCGTATACTGCTGGCATAAGGCCAATTAATAAGGCTGGCTCTAAACCCAAGCCCAAACCCACGGGCAACATCATCCGTGCCGTGGCGGCCTGAGAGTTCACTACCACCGACACAATAAACAAGGCGAAAGCAAAGCTCCAAGGATAGTTATTTACCATTTCTACAATGCCACTACGAAACTGCGGCATGGCATATTTAAAATAGGTATCCGACATCCAAGCAATACCGAAAATAGCAATCGCCGCCACCATGCCGGATTTAAATACCACCCCTTCAGGCACAGAGCGCGGCTCGGTTTTGGTCGCCAGTAAGATGATCCCGCCAAAGGCCAACATCATCATTTGAATAATCACGGCCATGGAGATAGGTTTATCCCCTTCGCTAATGGTGCGAATTTCCGGCACCATGGCAATAATCACAATACTTACAATCGCGCCAATAAACAGCAATACCGCATTACGCGCTTTGGCGGGTAACACTTCATCCAAGGAAGTAGCGGTGGTGCTTTCGATTTTTTTGCGAGATACCGGGTCTTGCAAACGCGCTTGGTATTCCGGGTCATCATCCAGCTCTTTACCGCGACGCATGCTATAAAGCGACATCAGTAAAGTACCAAATAAGGTCGCGGGCACCGTCACCATGAGAATCGATAACAGAGTAATATCGGGACGAATCTCTGAAATTTGCGCAAGGTAATAGACCACCGCGGCGGAAATGGGCGAGGCAGTAATCCCCACCTGCGAAGCCACTGATGCGGCAGCCATGGGGCGTTCGGGGCGAATGCCATTTTTCAGCGCCACGTCACCAATAATTGGCATGATGGAGTAAACTGCATGGCCAGTACCCAACATGAAGGTCATGGTATAAGTAACCAAAGGGCCAATCAGCGTGACGCGTTTAGGGTTTTTCCTCAGTAAACGTTCGGCAACTTGTAACATGTATTTCAAGCCACCGGCAGCCTCAAGTATCGAAGCACAGGTCACCACGGCCAAAATAATTAACATCACGGTAATGGGCGGCGAAGTGGGTGGCATCTTAAAGATAAATACTTCAACACAGAGGCCAATACCGGACACCACCCCTAGGCCGATCCCGCCAAAGCGAGAACCGATGTAGAGCATCAGTAACAGAAACATGAACTCAAGATAAAGCATGGACTAGTCCTTTAATTACGGTTGTTAAGCCTAGTGTCTCGCCGAATACTCCTGTTTTATGCTGTTGATTTCACAATTTAATAAGCTTTTATAGATAAGCTTTTCAAATCCAATCTAGCTCACAATAACGCGGCCCAAGGTTACTGATATACATCAGAAAATTTAAACTTAAGTTAGCTACAAGCTACTGAAATGTTAACACGCCAGAGTGTTTGTAGACTGAGTATCGTCGCTATAAGCAGTAGTGACTCCACGCCCCACCGTCATGCAGAGATTTCAACAAAGGCATGCTAGCCACAAGCGGCCAGCTACAGTAAAAACTCAAAAAAAAGCCAGCATTAACGCTGGCTTTGATAGCTGGGAGGGCGACTTAGCCAACACTGCGATGGATACAACTCACCGAATGCTGCTCATCACCGAGCAACTGCGGCTTGGTTTTAGCACACTGTTCGGTGGCGATTGGGCAGCGCGTGCGGAATACACAACCAGAAGGAGGATTAATTGGCGAGGGTAAATCCCCTTCCAATAGTTCGATGGTTTTATTGCGTTCCAAATCGGGATCTGGAATTGGCACTGCAGACATCAAGGCCTTAGTATAAGGATGGGTGGGCTGGTCAAACAAGGCTTTGGCCGTGCCCAGCTCCACCGAGTTCCCCAAATACATCACCAATACGCGATCAGAAATATGCTTCACCACCGATAGATCATGAGCGATAAAAATCAGGCTCAAGCCCATTTCTCTTTGCAGCTCTTTAAGCAAGTTAACCACCTGCGCCTGAATCGATACATCTAAGGCCGATACCGGCTCATCACAGATGATCATCTTAGGCTCAAGAATCAGTGCTCGGGCAATCCCGATACGCTGACACTGACCACCTGAAAACTCATGCGGATAACGGTTGATCACGTTGGGTAATAAGCCCACTCGCATCATCATTTTCTGCACTTTTTGTTTCACTTCAACTTTGCTTAGCTTGGGGTAAAAGGTGCGCAATGGTTCAGCGATGATGTCACCAATGGTCATTCTCGGGTTCAGCGAAGCCAAAGGATCTTGGAAAATCATTTGGATTTCTTTGCGCTTTTCACGCAACTGCTTTTGGTCTAATTCGGTAAGATCCTGGCCTAACCAAACCACCTTTCCGGCTTCGGCTGGCACTAAACCAATCACAGCTCGGGCAAAGGTAGATTTACCACAACCTGACTCGCCCACTACACCAAGGGTTTCTCCTTCATATAATTTCAGAGATACACCATCTACCGCCTTTAGCGTGGCGGGAGAAGTCCAAGGCAAGGCCTTGGCATTTTTTATTTTAAAATGAACCTTTAAGTCCACCACGTCTAGTAATAAGGCTTTATCACTCATCTTATAAGCCTCCTTCTAAATGGAAATTGTCATGGCAAGCCCGTTGCCTTTGCCCAGCAAACTGAGTAAGCGCTGGCGTTTCTTGGCGGCAACGCTCACTAACTCGGTGGCAGCGGTCTTGGAAAGGACAACCCTGAGGAAGCTTCAACAAGTTAGGTGGATTACCCGGAATAGTCGGTAAGATTTCGCCTTCTGTATCTAAACGAGGAATCGCTTTTAACAAGCCCTCGGTATAGGGATGGCTAGGTTGATAAAACACTTCTTTGGCGGTGCCATATTCCATGGTACGCCCGGCATACATGACTAATACCTTGTCACATAAGCCCGCTACCACACCTAAGTCGTGAGTAATCATAATAATGGCGGTATTAAATTCGCGTTTAAGTTCGTTTAATAACTCCATGATCTGAGCTTGAACCGTCACATCTAAAGCGGTAGTGGGTTCGTCGGCAATCAACAATTGTGGGCGACACAACAGTGCCATAGCAATCATCACCCGCTGGCGCATGCCACCAGAAAACTCGTGAGGGTACATCGCCATGCGTTTTTCAGCCTCAGGCATCTTCACCGCATCCAGCATTTTTACCGCCTCAATATGGGCTTGCTGATTGCTCATGCCTTTGTGTAGACGCAATACCTCTTTAAGCTGCTCCCCTACTTTCATATAGGGGTTGAGTGAGGTCATCGGGTCCTGAAAAATCATCGCAATTTTTTCAGCACGAATCGCATTGAGTTGCTGCTCTGGTAGGTTTAACACCTGTTGGCCATTAAACAAGGCTTCACCACTAATGGTGCCGTTTTTAGCCAATAAGCCCATTAACGCAAAGGCGGTTTGACTTTTACCCGAGCCAGACTCCCCTACAATGCCGAGGGTTTGTCCTGCCTCCAGAGAGAAGGTTAAATCATTGACTGCGGTAACACTGCCTTCTGGGGTAGAAAACTCCACTCGAAGGTCTTTAACATTCAATAAACTCATTACTCTTCCCCTGGCCTAGCGATCTTTAGGATCTAAGGCATCACGTAAACCGTCGCCCACATAGTTAAAACTAAACAAGGTCACCACCATGAAGGCCGCAGGATAAAGCAACTGCCAAATGGCGATTTCCATAGTTTGCGAACCGTCTTGAAGTAAGGCGCCCCAAGAGGTCATTGGCTCTTGTACACCCAAGCCTAAGAAGCTTAAAAACGATTCGGTGAGGATCATTTGCGGTATCAGCAAGGTGGCATAAACCGCCACAATACCCAGTACATTAGGTACGATGTGGCGAGTAATAATCTTCCACTTAGATACCCCACACACTTCGGCCGCTTCAATGAACTCTTTGTTTTTCAAACTCAAGGTTTGACCACGTACAATCCGCGCCATGTCTAACCATGACACCGCACCAATCGCGACAAATACCAAGAAAATATTGCGACCAAAGAAAGTGACCAACAAAATCACGAAAAACATAAAGGGAATGCCGTAAAGAATCTCCAGCAAACGCATCATCACTCGGTCAACAGTTCCGCCTAAAAATCCGGAGGTTGCACCGTAAAGCGTACCAATTAGTACTGCTACAAAAGCGCCCATCACCCCGACCATCAGCGAGATTTGCCCACCTAATAAAGTACGAACAAACATATCGCGACCTAGCGAGTCAGTGCCAAAGTAGTGGCCACTTTCTATCGAAGGCCCCTGATGCATGGCACCCCAGTCGGTATCGTCAAAAGCAAATTCGCTTAAGTGAGAACCAAAAACCACTAACAGGGTAATGACCAATAAAATGCCCAAGCTCACCATCGCGGCACGGTTACGCATAAAGCGCATACGCGCGTCCTGCCACAAGCTACGGCCTTCAATCTCTAATTTATCGGCGAATTCACTAATGGCTTCGCTGTTCTGTTTATTATCTAACATGGCAGCCTCCTAGTAGCGGATTTTCGGATCGATGAAGGCATAGAGAATGTCGACGATCGCGTTAAATACAATAGTGAAAGTACCGATCAAAATAGTTAATCCCAGTACTAAAGAATAATCACGGTTAAGCGCACCATTAACAAACAACTTACCAAAACCAGGTAAGCCAAAAATGGTTTCAATCACCACCGAACCAGTAATAATGCCCACAAAGGCTGGCCCCATATACGACACCACGGGCAACAAGGCCGGACGTAAAGCATGGCGCAGAATGATATAGCGGTAAGGAAGACCTTTGGCTTTGGCGGTGCGAATAAAATTGGAGCTAAGCACTTCAATCATGCTGCCACGCATAATCCGAGCAAATGAGGCAACATATAACAACGACATACCCAACATGGGCAAAATGATGTATTGCCAATGCCCACCGTTCCAGCCGCCCGCTGGCAGCCATTGCAACTTAATCGCAAAAATAAATACCAAGGTCGGCGCGAGCACAAAGGAAGGCATCACCACCCCGGCCATGGCCGTGGACATAATGGTAAAGTCCATCCAAGTATTTTGTTTTAAGGCTGCCAATGTCCCCACCGACACCCCCATTAATATGGTAAAGATGAAAGCGATCGAGCCAATTTTGGCAGACACCGGCAAGGCCTGAGCAACCAACTCATTCACACTGTAATCTTTATATTTAAATGATGGTCCTAGATCGCCTTGAACCAAATTGCCCAAGTAAGAGAAATACTGCTCTAAGACTGGCTTATCTAAACCGTACTTGGCTTCAATATTAGCCAATACTTCAGGCGGTAGTGAGCGCTCACCAGAGAAAGGGCTTCCCGGGGCAAAACGCATCATAAAAAAGGTGATAGTAATCAATACCAACAGCGTTGGTATGGCTTCTAACATTCGTTTTAAGATGAACTTAATCATACGATTTTCCAGCTTTTGTATTGTTGTTACGCAAACATTTTAGCAACAACAAAATAAGGCACCCTGCATGCAAGGTGCCCTATCAAATACCCATCAACTATTCAGCGATGATGTAAAGGTCTTTAGAGTAAACTTTATCTTCGGCGTTATTCATTGGATAACCACCTACGGTAGGTTTAACCAAACGCGCATTCACATAGTGATAAATTGGAGCCAACGGCATGTCTTGAGCGAGCTGAGCTTCGGCTTGACGATAATTGTCAGCGCGTACCGCGTCATCCACCGCAGCCATCGCTGCATTCATGAAGCCATCGTATTTTGGACTATTGTAGAATTGGTCGTTATTACCGTTGTTGCTTTGCATCAACGACAAGAAGGTAGACGCTTCGTTGTAATCACCACACCAACCGGCGCGGGTCACATCGTAATTACCATTACGGCGATTATCGAGGAAGGTTTTCCACTCTTGGTTTTCTAAGTTAACTTTAACACCCAATGTTTTTTTCCACATTGATGCCACCGCAATAGCGATTTTCTTGTGGTTTTCACTGGTATTGTAAAGCAAAGTGAATTCTAAAGGTTTGTCTTTGCCGTAACCCACTTCGGCGAGCAACTCAGCCGCTTTGGCGTTGCGCTCTTTCTGCGTCCAAGTCGCGTATTCAGGTGTATCAAAGTGCAAGCCCGCGACTTTCTGATGAGCGAAGTTATAAGCGGGTAGCTCACCTTTACCTACGATGTACTTAGCCACAGCATCACGATCAATCGCGTAAGACAGTGCTTTGCGCACTCGAACATCATCAAATGGCGCTTTTTTATTGTTAAAACCGTAGTAGTAAGAACATAAGTACGGCGTCACTTTTAACGACTCAGGCTGCTCATTTTGCATACGCTTAAAGTGCTCATTGGCCATTTCGTAAGTCATGTCAATTTCGCCAGCCAAGAAACGGTTCATGTCAGTCACTTGGTTTTCGATGGGCAGGTAAGTTACTTTGTTAATAACGGTGTGCGCGTTATCCCAGTAGTGCTCGTTACGCTCCATCACAATTTTTTCGTTCACAACCCACTCGGCCACTTTATACGCGCCATTACCAACAAAGTGCTCTGGCAGTGTCCACTTATCACCAAACTCTTCTACAGTAGCGCGGTGCACTGGTTTTAAAGTGGTATGTGAAGTCATCGCCACGAAATAAGGCAGCGCTTGTTCTAATTTAATCTCGAGGGTGTAGTCATCTAGCGCAGTTACCGCTAGTTCTGAGGCTGGTTTTTTTCCGTCAATAATGTCGGCGGCGTTAACCATGGTGGTCATTTCTAAGTACCACGAATATGGGGCTGCAGTTTTAGGGTCAACCGCGCGTTTAAAGCTATATTCAAAATCGTGGGCTGTAACAGGATCACCATTTGACCACTTAGCATTTTTGCGTAAGTGAAAAACAAAAGTCTTGTTGTCTTTAGTTTCCCATGACTCAGCAACACCAGGTACTAAATTGCCATCGCCATCTTGGTTGACTAAACCTTCTAGTAACTCACGAATTACGTTTGACTCTGGCACACCTTCAGTTTTATGAGGGTCTAAAGAGGCCGGTTCTGCGCCATTACCACGCACCAACTCCTGTACAGCAGCAAGTTTTACTCCGGCTGGAACGTCGGCAGCAAACGCAGTGGTAGCCAAAGAACTTAGTACAGCTGCGCTGATAAGGCTGACGGCTAAAGATTTAGCAGTTTTCATTTTCATCTCCATATTAACGTGCTGCTCAAAAAACCAACAGCAACGAAATTTCCATTCACTTTACATGAATATTAAATCAGTACATTATTCTAAAAAAGCACACTCCAGCGCAAGATGCTACACCTGAATCAAATAAACAACAAATAATCCGTTGCTATTTATCAGATCTCGTTCTCATTTATACTTGCGAAAAAACGGGTTTTTATTGTTAATTCACTAGGTTAAGCTAGGATGTGAAATTTTCATCAAAAGAAATGGTTATATTTTACACAGAATCACCAGTGTTGATTTTACAATCAATATAGACTTTCAGTAAATAATTTACAGTTTTTGCTGAGACACCCTGAATAACAGAAATTGTTGTAATATTTTTTAGTGATTTATTTACATTTGTAACTTAGCAACACATGATCTGGATCAAGCTGTACCTCTAAAGGGCTACCTATAATTGCCAGCGAAAGTTAATTACTAAACCAGTCGCTCGGTGATTTGCAGTCTATACTTTGGCAGTTGAACAATCAGTGTAGGTTTACTAATTAGTTTTAGTTTAAATGAGGAGAACAGGATGCCTGTAGGTAATATTGATGAGTTAAACGCAATGGTTGCACGAGTAAAGGCAGCGCAAGCTGAATTTGCTTCATACAGCCAAGAGCAAGTGGACAAAATTTTCCGCGCTGCGTCACTCGCTGCTTCTACAGCACGTATTGAACTAGCTCGTATGGCGGCTGAAGAGTCTGGCATGGGCATTATGGAAGACAAAGTGATCAAAAACCACTTCGCTTCTGAGTTCATTTACAACAAATATAAAGATACTTTGACTTGTGGCGTTATCGAGCGCAACGACGAAGGCGGTACTATTACTATCGCTGAACCAGTAGGTATCGTTTGTGCTATCGTACCCACCACCAACCCAACTTCTACTGCTATCTTTAAAGCGCTTATCAGCTTGAAAACGCGTAACGGTTGTATTTTCTCTCCACACCCACGTGCTAAAAACGCCACTAACTTCGCGGCTAAATTAGTATTGGATGCGGCTGTTGCTGCGGGTGCACCAAAAGACATCATTGGTTGGATTGACCAACCTTCTGTAGAACTATCAAACGCACTAATGAAGCACGACGACATCGCTCTTATTCTTGCAACTGGTGGTCCAGGCATGGTTAAAGCTGCTTACTCTTCTGGTAAGCCTGCGATTGGTGTTGGTGCGGGTAATACACCTGTAGTTATCGACGAAACTGCTGACGTTAAACGTGCTGTTTCTTCAATTCTTATGTCTAAAACCTTCGATAACGGCGTTATCTGTGCTTCTGAGCAAGCCGCCATCATCGTTGAGTCTAAGTACGATGAAGTTATCGCTCGCTTCGCTAAATACGGCGCAGCGGTACTAAGCAAAGCTGACGCAGACAAAGTACGTAAAGTACTAATGATTGACGGCGCGCTAAACGCAAAAATCGTTGGTCAACCTGCATACAAAATCGCTGAGCTTGCTGGCGTAACTGTACCTAAAGCCACTAAGATCCTTATCGGTGAAGGTCTAGAAGCTTCTTACGATGATGAGTTCTCTCACGAGAAACTATCTCCAACCCTAGGTGTTTACAAAGCCAAAGACTTTAAAGACGCAGTTCGTCAAGCGGGTATCGTATTAGATATCGGTGGTGTAGGTCACACATCTGTACTTTACACTGACCAAGATGCAAATGCAGACCGCATTGCTTACTTCGGTGACAAAATGAAGACCGCTCGTATTCTTATTAATACGCCTTCTTCACACGGTGGTATTGGTGACCTTTACAACTTCGAATTAGCACCTTCATTAACTCTAGGTTGTGGTTCTTGGGGTGGTAACGCGATTTCTGAAAACGTAGGTCCTAAGCACCTAATCAATAAGAAAATTGTTGCTAAGCGAGCTGAAAATATGTTGTGGCATAAACTACCAAAATCTATCTACTTCCGTCGTGGCTCACTTCCAGTAGCAATGGACGACTTAGATGGCAAGAAACGTGCAATGATCGTAACCGACAGCTTCTTGTTCAACAACGGTTACATCGATGACCTACGCGCCATCCTTAAAGACAAAGGCATGGAAGTAGAAGTATTCCATGACGTTGCAGCTGACCCAACTCTTTCTATCGTAGAAAAAGGTGCAGCAGCGTGTCACAGCTACCAGCCAGACGTAATTCTAGCGGTTGGTGGTGGTTCACCAATGGATGCAGCGAAAATCATGTGGGTAATGTACGAGCACCCAGAAACTGACTTCGCTGACCTATCAATGCGCTTTATGGACATCCGTAAACGTATTTACAAATTCCCTAAAATGGGTTCAAAAGCTGAATTAGTATGTATTACTACTACTTCTGGTACTGGTTCTGAAGTAACGCCTTTCGCGGTTGTAACTGACGACAAAACTGGTCAAAAATACCCACTAGCGGATTACGAACTAACGCCAAACATGGCTGTTGTTGATGCTAACCTAGTAATGGATATGCCTAAGTCACTATGTGCTTTCGGTGGTTACGATGCGGTTACTCACGCTATGGAAGCTTACGTTTCTGTACTAGCTAACGAATACTCAGACGGTCAAGCTCTACAAGCACTTAAGATGCTAAAAGAGTACCTACCAAGCTCTTACGAGAATGGTAAAGCTGACCCAATTGCTCGTGAAAAAGTACACAATGCTGCAACTATCGCTGGTATAGCGTTTGCCAACTCTTTCCTAGGTGTTTGTCACTCAATGGCTCACAAACTAGGTGCTGAGTTCCACGTACCACACGGTCTAGCGAACGCCTTGTTACTGACCAACGTGATTCGTTACAACGCAACTAACACGCCAACTAAACAAACTGCGTTCTCTCAATACGACCGTCCTAAAGCACGTGCTCGTTACGCGGAAGTAGCTGAGCACTTAGGTTTCCGCGAAGGTAACACTGAAGCGAAGCTAAATGCCCTACTAACTTGGTTGGAAGAGTTGAAAGTAGCATTGAATATTCCACTATCTATTAAAGATGCTGGCGTAAACGAAGCTGACTTCCTAGCGAAAGTTGACGAATTAGCGGTAGACGCGTTCGACGACCAATGTACTGGTGCTAACCCACGTTACCCATTAATCAGCGAACTTAAACAAGTTCTACTTGATTCTTACTACGGTCGCCCTTACACCGAAGGTCCAGACAGTGCTGACGCACTAGCTAAAGAAGTAGCTAAAAAACCTGCTATTAAAAAAGCAACAAAGTCTAAAGCTTAAGCGCTAGACTCGCTAGGTAAAACCATTACCTAGCAAGCTTAAAAAACCGAAGTCTCTGTGGGCTTCGGTTTTTTTATGCTTACATCAAACTCGCTAAGCCGCTTTATCACTTACCTTGTTAATGCTTTAAGCCTTCCCTTAACACTTCCTCAAAGCCCCCCTCTACATCAGCATTAGTTTTATGCCCCTTCAACTAGCGGCTCATATAAATTCACCACTGCAAGATAACAGTGGCTTCTATGGCTGACGCTATACGCCGCTCTGCTCTATTTAGCCACCACAACACTCTGTAAATGAGTAAATAAGGTATTTGAATAGCCGCGCTTTAAACGGTTGCTGAATACACTTAGCACCTAATCCTTAATGCTAAACAATTTGATGCTAGGAGCGAGTTAAATAGCCTTATGCTACAGCGGAACACATGCTTAGCCCACCAGCCCAACAAAGGCTTAGCTTAGGTAGAACACGCTAAAGGGAGAGGATGAAATAAGAAAGAGGAAATAAAAATAACCGCATTAAACAAAAAAAGGGAGCGACTCGCTCCCTTCTCAAGCTAAATTACCGACCTAAAAACGGTAACCAAAGTTAAGTGTGAAAGCATCACGGGTTGGGCCTTTGTTATAAATCGCCGTCACATTGTAGTGCTTGCCAAGTTGCTTATTAAAGCCGATTAAATAAGCCCAAGAATTAAGTTTAACCCCTATGTCATAAAGAAATTCACCATCCAAGGCATCTACGTTACCTAAGCTGCCAGTCATCTTTGAATCGAGTGCTTGATACTCGGCGCCAATTAAGAGCTGGGCGCGATAATCGACAAACTGATAACCCAACATCGGCTGTGCCACAAACAAAGTATCGCCCCAATCATTCAAACCTTCTAAACGAGTTTTAGCAAAGCTCATATTCACCGAAGCAAAATACTCGCGATAACCAACGGCTAGAGTGGTGCCTAAGCCCACAACATCGTAATCTAAGTTCAATGGCACTCTTAAGCGGCCCGGGTCACAAAACGGTAGACCATTTTCTGCCAGAGTATTACATACTCCGGTACCCAAACCAGGCACTCGGCTATTTAGGGTATCCTTTACCTCATTCATCGTATTAGCGGTGTAATCGGCATCTATCTCTGCGGTAACATTAATTTTGCCTAGAAAGCCATACACGTTCCAAAAGGGCAATATGTAAACATCACCACGCAAACTTACGCTTTCAGCGCTGACATCAGCAAAGCTTTTATCGGGGTCAAAATCTTTGTCCAGATTCACCATGCCCAGCGAGCCTAAACCTAAATCAAAGGATGAAAAACCAAAATTCATCTGCTGGTTACGATAAGCCACGGAAATGCCGTAAGGCAATGGTAAGTCAATACCTTGGCGGCGCACTAAATCCCCCATCAAAGGAAATAGTCTGTCAACTTTAACGCGTTTTTCCAAAATACGCGGGTCAGAGACATAATTTAGTTTATCTTCGTCCTGTACCACGGTCCCCAGAACATCGTCGTAAAAAGCCACCGGCGTAACCACCACATTTAACTTAGCGGGTTGATTTTTATAACTCCCCACAGCGGTAATGGCTTTGCTTTCTACGATAATTCGGCCATCGGCCAGATAATCAAACACAAGATCTTGTTTATAATGATCTACGAAGTACTTTCCATATTCAAAAGGCTCGGTGTTGGTAACAGTCATGGTGGTTGGTGAGCCATCAACTACCTTAATTTGCACATGCATGAAGCGGAAGTAGGCAATATCTTGTGGTAAGGCGTATTTAGAGTATTGAAAAGACACCAAAGCAATGTGCTCATCAACCTCGGTAACTTTCACCGTTGAACGGTCAAAACTCTCGGCATACTGACGTAGCTTATACTCAGTCTTGGTTAAGTTTTCGATGGAATCCAGAGAATTACTTTCGTTTAACGTTGGCTCATCCCCTTCGCCATCAATATCACGCTCAAAATACTTAATTCTTAAGTCAATGTTACCTTTGCCATCAGTACTTTGTACTAAAAAGAAGCTGGACGTCGATACGTCTTCGCCCACCGTGACTTCTTTCATCACATGTTCAACAATATGGTCACCTTGGCTTAAAGAGCTTAAGCCAAATTTGGGTAATTCCTTAGGAATACCATATTGCTTAAAGATATCGGCGCTTGTGTCATCCTCAGTATCTTGTTCTGCCCTCAACGGTGCAGCCATCAATAAAGCCATCATCGTCAGGCAAATTGCCACCGTTTTGGCCATCATCGCCAAGTTCATTTTTTTTCGTAAATATGATGACAACACCATATATCCTCCATGGATAAATTTGCCTGCTAATTGTTAAACATCAGCCTAATTATTTAAATAAAACTCAAAAACGCATTTTTAAGCTGTAAGCACAGCCCCTAGCAAGGGCTAATAAATCGCTTCACAAATCCCAGCCATGGCTTCGGGATCTTCTCCAACGTTCACGATGCTTTCCCAGTCATCAACTGAAACCACTTCTCCTTGCTCTTCGCCATTTACAGTCACATTACGCACCATTAATACGTTGTCCGTGGTTTGGCTGTAGTTGTAATTCTGGAAAAGGGCTTCACTGAACCACAATCTAGATACTGTTTTCATTAAGTCTTTATCTTTTTGCTTTGGCACAATCTCGGTGCCGCGCTCATTGTAAAGGCGGTTAAAAATAAAGGGCACTTCAGCCTTGTTACATGGTTTACCACCAAAACAACTTAAATTACCTAAAGTACCAAAAAACGAATCATCCAATACGTTGGTATTAAAGCTCGCTTTGTAGTCAAAATGATAGAGCGTCGCTAAACCATTAGCAGCGTTGCGTTGCACGTAGTCCCTAGCGGCACACTTAAACAACAACTGATTATTTAATGCATTGAACTTACTCATATTCTCGGTAACGCCGGCTAGATTGGTATCATCATCTACCGGCGCAAAATCTTGTAACGCTAAGGCTGAAATATGATCCAAGTGGATAATCGACGACAAAATCGCATACACCGGAATGTTAACGCTTTGGTCACTATACGGAATGAAGTTGTCGATACCAGCCGGTAATACCGCGCTATCCAGTAAAGACATAATAATATCCAGTAAGTTAACGCCCGCGATTTCGAGGTTAATCACAAAGGGGATTTTAAAAGCAGCAGTGTAAGAATTAGAATCATCACTATTAAAGCCTACCACTGCTGGCACCTTTAAGTCGCTATCAATAGCTTGTTCGCTGACATGGTAACCCAAGTAGTCAGCATACTCTCTACAACCTAAAATACCCTCACGAATACACTCACGATGGCTTTCGAGATAAGGAGCAAACGCCAGCATTTTAGCTCGTGGCTCAATGCTTGCGATGTCGGCACCATATTTCAGGGCCAAACGCGCCCCTATCACCGCCAAGTCGTCACCAGCGTCAAGGCCGTCTAACACATCGCTTACCAGCTCTTCAATCAAGCCATCTGGCAAGCCAAATAAACGACCGGTAAACTCTGATTTAACTTTTGACTGCACCTCTAACAGCTCAGCGATAGTTAGCTGCGCAAGCTCTCTGTCTGGGAAGAGTTCAGTAATAGCATCTTCCACGCTAACCGAGCTATTTTCGGCCAATTCGTAACTACGAAACGGTAGGCCAAATGGCAAGCTCTGCATTATCGCTTTGTGAAAGTAAACGCCTGCTACGTTGTCCACACCTAAGGTGTCTAGAGCCGGATCGGGTGTTTGCTGTAATACACTAATAGAGGTAGCGCCAGCGCCTTGGCCAAATACCGTTACATTTTCAGGGTTACCACCAAAGAATTTAATGTACTGATTAACCCATTGTAGGGCGCGTTTTTGATCGCCAATACCAAAATTACCTCCTTTGGTATCGCCGTTATCGTCAACCCATAAACTTCCCAACAAACCAAGACGATAGTTAAAGGTTACGGCAATAAAAGGACTGCTACGCTCGCCTCTATTGGTATCTAAAATACTTTGGGCCACCACCACATCGGGAATAATATCAGCGGCCTGACCCGAGCCAGCCTCAAACGACCCGCCATGGATATAAACATAAACCGGTAAGTTATCAGACGCAGACGTCCCTGCAGGACGCCATATATTTAAATTTAAACAGGCTTCAGAGTTTGGCAGCTCGGTTTCGAGCTGCGGACAAACATCACCAAACTTAGTGGCATCAACTGGTTGGTTTAGCGCTGCTAGGCTAGTCATAGGTAACAGTTGACTATGCTCAAAGCGCTCGGCATAAGCATAGGGAATGCCCTTAATCACCTCAATTGCGCGAGAAGTGTTCAAGTCATCTAGTGCGGTTACTGCTATCTCTTGTTTAAGGGCGAGTACATCTACCCCACCAGCACGAAACTCAATAGTTTCTTCACCAGGAACTTCAGGTGGTGGATCAGGAGTAAATTCAAGGGATGAATCATTATCGCTGCAGGCCGTAAGGACAAGACCGAGCAAAATAGCTAACGAATGCAACTTCCATTTCATAAAAAACCTCTGCGATTAAATCCATTTAAGCTAACGCTCATTGCTACTAATAATAATCCGAATTGGAGTAAACATCAGTAAATAAAAGCACTTAATGTAAATATCGCCTTCTAAACAAGCGTTGGCCTTAGCTAATCTTTCCAGCAACGACTTCACTTGCACGCTATCACTTGGAAACGCTACACTGTTTCATGGCCTTCCCCGCTAACGACTATAATCTTATAGTCATCAAATGAGTCTGTCTTATGCGCTTATTAAAAATTGTTACCATTTTTTGTCTAGGCTTCAGCGCTCTTAGCTACGCCAAAGTCCTCCCTTTTGAAGCCGAGTACAAAGCTGATTTTAAAGGAGTTCCGCTAGCAAAGGGCTATCGGCAACTATTAGATTTAGGTAACGATATATATCAAATTAGAAGTACCGCTACGGCGCTTGCTGGCGGGCTAAAATACGATGATACCTCGCGCTTTACCTATTATCAGGACAACGTAAAAAGCTTGGGGTTTGTGCATAAACAAGAGAGCTTATTTAGCAGTTTAAGCGCCGTTGGCCACCCCGACAGACAGGGTGGTTTGGTGGTTCAGGTTGACGGCCAACACCACCATTTTGAGGCGCCAGAAAATGTTCACCAGTTGCTCGATGCCGCGGGCTTTTCGGTGCAACTACAAAACGATTTAAAAAAAGGACTTACCGATCTCCACTACTATTACAATATGCTTGATGAAGTGGATAACTATCGCTTTCATGTAATTGCCGAAGAGGCAATTACTACCAGCTTGGGCACCTTTGACGCCCTAAAGGTTGAACAGAAAAAAGGCGAGAATCGACGCACTTGGTTATGGCTTGCCCCCGAACTAGATTACCAATTAATTAAAGCTGAAATTGTGCGCAATGGCAGTACTTGGGCAAGCTTGGAAGCGACCCGCATCGACATCACTGCTGAGCATAAACTGGCCCAAAGTTCACCTTAATTGGGGCCACAACCAACCTGTTGCCCCGCATTCACAATCAGGCTTTGCTGGCGCTGCGATTCGCTTTCAGCCCAAAACTCTAGCGCTTGTTGGCTTATCCAAGCGTTAAACTGTTTAATTTTCTCACGGTTAAAATACGGCTCTGGTGCCACTAAATAGTAACTGTATGGTGGTTTTACCTCGACCTTCGACAATTTAATCAACAAACCTTGCTGAATATATCTCCAAGCCAAACTGTGGCGAACCAAAGCGATACCTTGTACTGCCAGAGCGCCCTCAATCACCATATGTGTACCCTGATATTTCAAGCTGGCTTTCGCCTTACGATGGTCAAAACCGGCCAATTCCAACCAATACTGCCAATCCATGTCAGGCCTTGTATCTTCAATGAGGGTATGTGAACTCAAGTCATTCAAGGACAAGCTAGGATGCTGTTGTAAGTAAAGTGGGTGACACACCGGATAAAGGTGATCGTCCATCAGCTTTATCGACTGTAAATCTGGGTACTGCCCTTTACCGTAGCGCACACACAGGTCAACTCGCTCTTGGCGAAAATCAACCAAGCTATCTTTAGGCATTAACATCACCGATAGCTCTGGGTGCTGCTGACTAAACTCCCCCAAACGCGGCACTAGCCAATGTTGCGCAAAAGATGGCAATACCGACAAAGACAAACTATTGGGCTCGGGATCTTGGCTAAGCTGGCGAACGCCATCCTGTAGCTGACGAAACCCCTGCTGAGTGTAGTGATAAAGAATTTGACCTTCGGCAGTGAGAACGACTTTTCGATGTTGCCGCTCAAACAGGCGCAGCTCCATGCGCTCTTCCAACTGGCGAATTTGTTGGCTCATAGCCGCAGCACTCACATACAAGCGAGCCGCAGCCGCTTTAAAACTGCCCAATTCGGCAGCCATGTAAAAATAGTAAAGCCCTTGTAAGGGTGGCATGCGCTCGCTCACTTAAGTTTTCCTTAACTCAATGTCAATTTTCATCGTTTGTCAGTCTAGCTCAAGACGGGTTAATTTTTAAGCCACAACAAGGAGAACAGCCATGAATACTATCTGTGAAAAAACAAGCCAATGTAAACCAACTACCTTCAAGTTAATTCAACTAAAGTTAATCAAACTAATAAATAAGTTAGATGAACTGATAATAAGACGGAAAACGCGGCGCACTCTAGCCAGCTTGCCCGACTACCTATTAAAAGACATTGGAGTAACACGCGCAGAAGCGCAACATGAAGCAGCTAAGTCTTTTTGGCAAAAATAGCTCAAAAGATGACATTAGCTACCTCTTACCAGGCCTTAGCGCCAAAGCGAGCATCCATGAATAATGAAAGCTCAGAAGTGAGCGCCCGCTTTCACTAATCATGTTGATGCCCGCTAATCGATTTTTAAGTTTAGACTCAAGCATAATCAGTCAACTGGTCGCTCTTCTGCTAAACGCCAAACGCATACCAAAAGGCGTCGAAAAGCTCTCTCCCAACCTGGGCTGTAAATTTGTTCCCAAAGCCGCCAGTCAACTCAATATCGCTTTGCTTAACGACAAAAAACCGCGACTAGCAACTCGCTTTCCAAAACAAGACAAGGCGGTAACCCTCGCAGCCAGATAAAAAACAGCCAATAGGCGTAATCAATTTGCACTAGGTCGCTAGTTCATTCAACATTAGTCACTTATTAAGACAAATTGAAAATCAAGGGCTTAATAAGCCCTTTGACAAACAATACAGGACATCGCTTGAACCCTTCCTTTAAAACCATCCTGATTACCGGCTGTAGCAGCGGTATTGGACTCTATTGTGCTTGCCAACTGCAGCAACGAGGCCACCGAGTAATCGCTTCTTGTCGCCAACTAAGCGATGTAGAAAGACTGCAACAAACTGGACTGCCAGCGATTCAGCTGGATTTAGCCTCTGAGAGTTCAATTGAACAAGGCTGGCAACAAGCCTTAAAGCTGGCTGAAGGGAAAATCGATGTATTATTCAATAATGGTGCCTATGGTCAGCCCGGCGCTTTAGAAGATCTGCCTACCCAAGCGCTACGACAACAGTTCGACAGCAATTTTTTTGGCTGGCATCATTTAAGCCGTATCGCCCTCGCACATATGCTGCAGCAGCAACAGGGAAGGATTATTCAAAACAGTTCAGTATTGGGTTTGGTCGCAATGAAGTATCGCGGCGCTTATAACGCCAGCAAATTTGCTATTGAAGGCTATACCGATACACTCCGTTTAGAGTTGGCCGATACTCCAATACAGGTGTCACTAATCGAGCCCGGCCCCATTACCAGCGCCTTTAGAAAAAACGCCAAAGCGGCATTTTTAAAGCATATTAAGGTCGAGCAGTCTCGCCACCATAGTACTTACCAAAAAACCTTACAACGTTTGGATAAGGAAGGCCCCAGCACCCGTTTTACACTGCCTCCAAGCGCCGTCTATAAAGCGCTTTTACACGCCATCGAGTCACCTCGCCCCAAAGCACGTTACTATGTGACTTTTCCTACTTATTTGTTTGCCTATTTACGCCGCGTATTACCTGTCTCATTATTAGATGGCATTTTAAAGAAGAGTTAAACCAGTATGGCTAGGGATATATAGCTCACTAGCCAATACTCATCACGCCAGCCTTATCGCAACATATTCGCAACATTTATACTACACTATAAAAACCCCCTTCGGTCCTGCAATTAAGTCAATAACCTGATAAAAAATAAGGCTTTAATTGCTAATAGGTTTGCCATATAAGCTAAGGCAGAGATGAGGAATGACTATGACGATGCCCTCCACTGAGTCCGCCACAGAAAAAGTAGCGGCTCATCAATCCTTACGTGGCAAATTTCTGTTCTTCTCGCTGTTACTCACCTTGCTGATCCTTAGTTGTGGCGCGATTGGCCTTAAATACATTAACCAAGTGGGTGAGTCAGGGAAAAATGCAGGTATTACTTTCGCCCCACAAGTCGATGCCACAATGGAAATAAAACTGTTAGCCACCGAAGCCCACCTTCTGTTCAAGGATATTATTAATGGCGAAAGTGATAAAAACGTTGAACAGGTATGGTCGCTTCTAGAACAAGCGGACTGGTATGCGAAGGCGCTGTTAGAAGGAGGAGCTAACGACGAAGGTGACTTCATCGCCAGTGACGACGCTCAGGTGAGACAAGCGATGCAGGAAGTCATCAAAGATATTGAGGTCTTTACTCAAGTGGCGCAGCAGCGTTACCAGACTTATTCCAACTCCACATCTGCTGGCAGTAGTGAAGACCAACAATTTGATCAACTTTACCAACAGCTACAAACCACCTTAGTCGATTGGAAAGAGCAATCGAAGCAACAGTTCTTATTGAAAAATGTTAATTTTCTCGGCGATGCGCGCTACCTGCTGGCAAATGGTCATCTGTTTTTAGAAGAACGGTTGTCAGGTGATGATGAAAATACTCCAGAAAGTATATTGGCTAATTTTCACCAAGCCGAACAGGCTATCACAAATGCCAGCGCCAGCCCCTCCGTCGACAAAGCCAAACTGCTAAATCAGCTAAAAACCTTCATTGCCACCTCGCAACACCGGCTCGATACCTACCTAGGGCAAGCCCAGCAAACTCAGCAATTAATCCAACAATTTGACCAAGCCTTTAGCCACTTTATCAGCCAAGCCGACAACGCCGAAACAACAGTGCAGCAGTCCATGCAACAGGCAATGCAACAAATTAATCAACAGAGAAACCGAGCCATTATCAACCTTTCCATTTTAATTGCCATTTCAGTCATCACCAGCATTCTCCTCGCTCTGTGGCTGTCGTCAAAAATGATCACCCAACTTAACACCGCGCTAAGTTTTTCACGCGCTATTGCTCAAGGCGATCTAAGCCAAACCATCCAGAGTCAGAGCAAAGATGAAATAGGTCTACTCAGCGGCGCTTTGCATAACATGAACGGGCAATTAAAAACGCTGATTAGCGACGTTTCCTTGTCTAACTCGCAAGCGCAACAAGCCGTCACCAGTATTATCGAGGTATCTAATCAAACCAAGCATGGTGTAGAACAACAGCAAACAGAAACCACCCAAGCCGCCACCGCCATTACTGAAATGTCTACAACGCTGAATTCGGTAGCAGAAAATGCTCAGCAAGCCGCCAATGCTGCAGAACAAGCCAATGAGTTAGCCGAAAATGGTCGCGATACCGTGCAGCAAGCGGTTAACACAATTGAAAAACTAGCCAATGAGGTGACCAAGGTTACGGAGGTCATCGACTCCTTGAGTGAGCGCAGTGAACAAGTTGGCACCGTGGTTGAAGTCATTGGCAGCATTGCCGAGCAAACCAATCTATTGGCATTAAATGCAGCTATTGAGGCCGCCCGAGCAGGAGAACAAGGTCGCGGTTTTGCTGTGGTAGCGGATGAAGTCCGCTCGCTTGCTCAGCGCACCCAACAATCAACCCAACAAATCACCGAGATAATTTCAGGCTTGCAACAAGGTTCCCATCATGCGGTTAAGGTAATAGGCGAAACAGCTGGCTTCGCACAAAACAGTGTTGGCCAAATTAGCTTGGTAGATGAAGCACTATCGGGTGTAAAACGGGCGGTCAGTACCATCACCAGTATGAACGAACAGATTGCCAGCGCCTCTGAGCAACTAGGTGCCGTAGCCAACGAGATAGACCAGAACATGGACAATATCAACCAAGTCTCTGAAGACAATACCTCAAGAGTGCAACAGCTGGCAGACACGGGTGCCAAACTCGCCAGCGTGATGAATGATATGCAACTAAAAATAGCGCGTTTCAGATTCTAAGCATCGCACTTAGCAAAACTCCCATATGGTACTAACAATTTAAGCTGGTTGAATCGAGCTCACATGGTAAAGTTGCATGATAAACTTGCTCAATGGATTAACTATGAAACCTTGGATGCGCCGTCTTAGCTCATTGCTGCTAGTATTATCAAGCGGTCAGTTAGCCGCCGAACCCTCACTCTGGCTAGCGACTAAAAACCAACAACAACTCTATTTATTTGGCTCTATTCATATCGGCAGTGAGCAGTTTTACCCTCTCCCAGACACTTTTATTCAAGCTTTCGAACGCAGCCAACGATTAGTGATCGAAACCGATGTTAGCAGCCTAAGCGCCAGTGACCGCAAGCTATTACAAAAAAGCACTCAGCAGCCAACAGGCCGCTCACTCGCTGACGACATGGGCCCTGACTACCAACAAAAACTGGCGAAAATCAGCCAACAGTTGGGGCTCTCCTCTAGCATGTTTGACAACCTGCAGGCTTGGTATGTGGCAATCATGCTTAGCCAACTGCAAATGCAGGCCTTAGGTTATCAAACTGAACTTGGTGTAGACTTGCATTTCATTGACCAAGCCAAACATAACAACACCCCTATTTATCAGCTAGAAAGCTTCGCCGAGCAATTAACCACACTCAAGCAGCTAGCCACTATTCAAACGCCTCTCCTTGAACAAACCATCGATGACTTTGAACATATTCCCCGAGTATTCGAACAGTTGGTGAGTTATTGGAATGAAGGTCAAAATCAACAACTGATTGCGCTGCTAAAAGATGATCCGATGTTCCAACAAGATGCAGAATGGTTATCTGAAGCGCTGTTATACCGGCGCAATCGCCACTGGATCAACCAGCTCACACAACTAGACGGCACCAGTTTTGTTGTTGTTGGAGCAATGCACCTCTATGGCAAAAAAGGCTTACTCAACGAGCTTACACAGCTGGGTTATGTAATTCGTGAAGTCGATCCAACACATCTTTGAGCCATATCAATTCGTTTTCTGCTGGTGGTTTTATGCTCAACTAAGGCATACAGCGGAGCAGCTATTATGGACCTTTGGTTAGATTTACTATTTGGCAACAGCATCGGTTTAATGTCGATTGGGGTGATCACTTGCACCATCGCCCTTATGATTTTTTACAGCTACTACTTTATTAAAAAAATCCGTCAAAGCGACGACTCACACAAATAAGCTATTTCAGCGGTTGCACCGCTGGCGCCAGTCATCTATAAAGAAGGAACTTCGATGTTCAGGAGTTCTTTTATGTCTGATGAATTTGATCTGTTTCAGCAAGAAGTTGCCGGAATAAAACCGCTAAAACAAGACGCCGTAATGTCGGCTAATGTAGCGCTAAACGAGGCCGCCAAACAGGCCAGACAACAAGCCGCAGAACAACATCGCGCTACGTCTCAAGATTACCTCTCACTCGATCAGGTCAAACTGCTTCATCCTGATGACATCGTGTCATTTAAAAAGACCGGTTTACAACAAGGCGTATTTAAGAAGCTACGCTTAGGTAAGTACCCCATTCAAGCCACTCTAGATTTGCATAAGTTTCGCCTAGAACAGGCTAGAAATGAAATTGTTAACTTTATTAAGCAATGCCAGAAACTCAACATTCGCAGTGCCTTGATTATTCCCGGCAAAGGCCATAATAGTGCTCCACCAGCGTTATTAAAAAGCTACGTGAGTCAATGGTTACCACAAATAGATGCGGTGCTAGCCATTCACAGTGCACAAACCATGCATGGCGGAAGCGGAGCCATCTATATTTTGCTTAAAAAAAATGAGCAGCAAAAACTCGATAATCGCGAGCGCCACGCTCGCCGCTTAGCCTAAACTAAGCAGCAAAAGGAACCATTATGAATAAGCCCAATGCTTATCAACAACTTAGCCAACATTTTCAGCAGCTTGCAAAACTGTCCCACTTAAATGCCATTACTAGCTGGGATCAGGCCACCATGATGCCCGATGGCGGCAATCAGGCACGTGCCGAAGCACTGGCCGAACTGGCGGTGATCATCCATGAAAAATCAACTCAGCCTCAGCTTGAAGAATGGCTAGAGCAAGCTAAATCGCAAAACTTAACCTCAGTTCAACAAGCCTCATTACGTGAAATGGAACGCAGCTGGCGCAATAGCACCGCCCTACCCGCCGATTTGGTCAAGGCCAAGTCGCTAGCAACGGCGCGCTGCGAGCACGCCTGGCGAGAACAGCGTAAAGCCAATAACTGGCAAGCCTTTCAAGTGAACTTACAAGCAGTGATGCAATTAGCCATAGAAGAAGCGCAAATCCGCGCCGATATAAGTGGCTTAAGTCGCTACGATGCGATGCTGGATCTCTACGAGCCGGGCATGCAAATGCAACGCTTAGACCTAGTGTTTGGTGAACTACAAACTTGGCTACCGCAGTTAATTCAAGACGTTGTTGATAAACAAGCCTCTTGGCCAAAACTAAGCCAATACGGGAACTTCCTCAGCGAACAACAGAAACAGCTGGGCCTAGCGGTGATGCAAAAGCTACAGTTTGATTTCAACCATGGTCGCTTAGATGTGAGCGCCCATCCCTTCTGTGGTGGCGTGCCCAGCGATGTTCGAATTACCACCCGCTATGAAGAAGAAGATTTTACTCGTTCACTAATGGGAATAGTTCACGAAACCGGTCATGCCCGTTATGAACAAAACCTGCCTCTCGACTTAGTTGATTTACCGGTGGGCCAAGCCCGCTCGATGGGGATCCACGAAAGCCAAAGCTTGTTCTTTGAAATGCAACTCGGACGCAGCCAAGCCTTTGTTGAACAGCTGCATCCCTTAATTAAACAACACTTAACACAGGCTAAGCACATGCCGTTAAGCGAACTGCAGCAGCATTACCTTAGCGTTAAGCCCGGCTACATACGGGTAGATGCCGACGAGCTGACCTATCCAGCCCATATCATGTTGCGTTATCAACTAGAGCGAGACCTGATCAATCAAGAGATTAAAGTCGCCGACATTCCTGAGTTATGGGACCAAAAGATGCAGCAATACTTGGGGCTATCGACTAAAGGTGATGATAAGAATGGCTGCATGCAAGATGTACATTGGCCAGCAGGTTTAATTGGCTATTTCCCTTCCTATTCATTAGGAGCAATGTACGCTGCCCAGTTCCATGCGGCGCTGGTAAAAGCGAAACCCGATACGCCAGATGCGGTGGCTAAAGGTGACTACAGTGGCGTGTTTGCTTGGCTAAAACAACATATTTGGTCTCAGGCAAGCCTGTATGAAACAGATGAGCTAGTCGAAAGAGCCACCGGTGAAAGCTTAAATCCAGCGTATTTCCAACAGCACTTACGCTCTCGCTATTTGTAAGACATGGGGCAAGGTGTTTGGCCTTGTCCCTTTTGACTCTACCGGCTAATTGACATCCAATACCAACCATTCATCTAGCGATGCTGCTTCTAAGCCGCTAAGCTCACAAATATCGGCAAAGCTCCAAATAAACTGGTCCTTAAAAAAACCGCTAACATCGTCAACCTTTCCATTGACTGCTACATATTTTTTAGGCGCAATATCGCCGACAACCTCGCCACCAAAAGCCAGCATAGTTAAAGGATCTGCATATAAATCAACGGTTAGTTCGAAAAAACGTGTATTATCAGTAAAACTGAACGTTTTTGTTTTATTTATCGTTGCTAGGCACGGGCCTAAATGGGGAACATCACTAGTCATAATAGACCTCGCTTACGTAAACCAGAGAAAAACTACGCATCCCTGTTACATAAATCGACCTCATTATTCTCAGGTCTAGTCCATCAAATAAGGTTAATTATCACACAAGTTAACCTTTAAAACACCAGCTAATTAAAGTTTCTTCAATAAAGCCACAATAATCACAAGTTTAAGACTAGTTTTTCGTCTTGTTTTGCTATTTGTGATGCATCAGGCATAATCCAAAACATTGCACCATGAGCCAGAGAAAAAGATACCCTATGTATAATGCCGAAATTACCGGCTGGGGCAAATGTATGCCCCCAGCCCGCCTCTCTAACCATGATTTAAGCACTTTTCTCGACACATCCGATGAGTGGATTAGTAGCCGCACCGGCATTAAAGAGCGCTGTATTTCCCATGTTGATCTTGCCGATTTAGCTGCTAATGCGAGTTTACATGCTCTCGCCGCTGCAGGCCTAAAAGCAGAACAATTGGATGCCATTATTTTGTGTACTTGTACGCCCGGTACCACAGTGCCTAGTACAGCTAGCCGAGTGCAACAACTATTAAAGGCCAAACAAGCTGCGGTATTTGATATGAACGCCGCCTGCAGTGGCTTTGTTTACGGTATACAAACTGCGGCAGCGCTAATTCAAAGCGGCGCCATGAAACGCATTTTGTTGATCGGCGCAGAGCGCTTAAGTCAAGTACTGGATTGGACCAAACGCGATACCGCAGTTTTGTTTGGTGATGGCGCTGGCGCGGTGATTCTAGAAGCCAATAGCGATGCCGAAAAAGTCGGATTCTTAGCCGCGAAGTTGGGCTGCGACAGCGAAAAACGCGAGATCCTATCGATTGCCGATTTCGGCACCGATCGCCCTCGCTTCTGCGGTGTAGATACCCTGTATAGCTTTCAATTTGAAGGGCCTGAAATCTTCAAACGAGCGGTGAAAGGCATGGGTGAAGCCGCTAGCAATGTATTAATGCAGGCAGAGGTAAACCCTTCACAGCTTAACTTCATTGTGCCTCATCAGGCCAACCTGCGGATCATTGATGCACTGGCTAAACGCATCGAAGCCCCATACGAAAACATCATGATCAACATTGAAAAATACGGCAATACTTCAGCGGCTACCGTTCCAGTAGCACTTTGTGAAGCCTTAGAACAAGGCCGTATTAAACCTGGCGACAACGTGTTATTAGCGGCCTTTGGTGCCGGCTTAACTTGGGGTGCTGCAGTGCTTCGTTGGGGGCAACGAGTAACACCACTGCAAAACAGTAATGCAGAGCTAAACCCTTGTGATAAAACAGCTTTAGAAATACTAGCTCCGGCCATTAAAGGCTGTCAGCAAGCATACGCACAGGCCTAAGCAATAAGCCGCGGCGGCCTCGGTTTAATGGGAGGGCTTAAGCCATTGTTGCAAACGGCTTAAGCTGTTTTCAGTAAGTTTAATTTTGCATAGCAAGTATTGGCTACCAGCCCCGCTACCACTGGCCATCATCTTCATCTCCCAGTTGCACTGACTCTGGCGAAAGCGAACAAAATCATCGCTGGCTTGTGTTAAAGCCAAGCCCAGATCTGCTGCCCCTTCACTGATGGTTTCCAACTCTGCTGCTTGTTGCTTTAGTTGCAACAGTAGCGCTTGCTGCTGTTGCTCAAGTTCTGCCAACTGTAGCTCTAAGCAGCGGTTAAGCTCAGCTCTGTTAGCCTGCTGCCAGCATACATTGCTAGGTTCCTGCGCAGCCGCACTAGCATGAAAACTCATCAGTCCATAAGTGCCAAGTAATATAAGCCAACGGCAGTGAGCAAAAGACTTAACGGTTAACAAATTCAATTTGAGCTCCCTCTGTGGCAAGTTTGATACTCGTTATCGACCCCATGCTAAGCGGCAGCTGGCTCGACTCTGCTAAATCTAAGGCTTGTATGTGGCCCAAAATACAGCGAATAACCCCTGCATGAGTGAAACAAAGCAAGGTTTGCGGCTGGCCAGAGGCATTAAGCTGTTGTTGCAGAGTCTGCCAAAAGTCAGTCACTCGCTGATTAAATTCGGCAACCGTTTCGCCTACCGCACCTAGGCGGTAATTGAGAAAGGCACTCGCCCAAGCATCAAGTTCTGCTCTAGGGATCTGCTGCCAACTACAACCTTCCCACCAGCCAAAATCGATTTCTTTCAGCTCTGGATAAAAGTGAATAGTCGCATCTGGATAAAGCGCTTCAGCCAACTGGCGGCAGCGCAACAAAGGACTAGAGAGGATCTTTTCAACTTGATAGGCGGTTAATAACGGGGCGAGTCTTTCCACCGCCAGCGCTAATTGCGTAGCTTCTGCAGCCATGTCTAACTGCCCATAACAGCAGTTATCTGCAATATCAGGCTGGCTATGGCGGATAAATATAACCCGACTCATCCTGCTAAGACTCCAGTGTTTAACATGGCTAAAGCGCTCAAATAGATGAACAGTTCACTCAGCTGCTGTTGAGCCCCAAGCGCATCGCCAGTATAACCGCCCAACTTCAGCTTCAAATAACGAGCCCATAACAAAGTCACCACGGCGCAAGCCAACAGC
>NZ_JBNKPP010000296.1:0-18852 GCF_050295395.1 Agarivorans sp. | reverse complement strand
GCCAATGGCAATTAAGTCGTGTTCTGGCTGAACTACGTCACCATTACCAGTAATAATCAACGATGCTTCGGCATCGGCAACGGCGAGTAGGGCTTCCAGTTTTCTTAACATGCGATCGGTGCGCCAGTCTTTGGCTAACTCTACTGCCGCCTTGGTTAAATGGCCTTGATGCATTTCTAACTTCGCTTCAAAGCGTTCGAAGAGGGTAAAGGCATCGGCTGTGCCGCCTGCAAACCCGGCGAGTACCTTACCGTGATATAAACGACGCACTTTTTTCGCGTTGCCCTTCATTACGGTGTTACCAAGAGAGACTTGGCCATCGCCAGCAATAATTACTTTGCCATTGCGGCGTACGGAAACGATAGTAGTCACGTTATTTCCTCAGTGTGTTGAGCTAACTTGGCTCGTTAGCTTGAGTTATATTTGAGAGGTGGGGGACAGGGCACTAAATTTCAAGGTGTCGTAGGAAAAACTCGCGGAATTAGCTGTCTTGGAACTGTTTCAATAATTCCTGTTGTTGGCGAATGCTGAGTGAAGAGAACTGTTTGATGAGTACTCGAAGTAGCTTAGATTTGGCGATCTGATGTTGGATGGCAGCCCGTTGTAAGTTGTTTACTGCACTGTTGTTGAAGGTGAAGGTGCAGTGACGGAAGTTGGCAATCGGTTTACCTTGCTCATCCTGCTTGGCTAGCAGGCTCAAACTCGGACGCCCTTGAGCGTAGTTATCAGCATCCTCAATAAACTGATCTACACTCAATTTTTTCCGCTGGCTGGGCTTTTTCGCTTGTTTTTTTAAATCAGATAAACTCATGAGAGTCTTCTTGTTCTATAGCGAAAAGTTCGTCTACGATGGCGGCGATTTCGGCTGCGGCTTTACCTTCTTTATCTATTTCTATTACTGAGCGGCCACTTTCTTCGCTATCGTCGTAGATATTTCTAGAAAAGGTCACCGAGTCGAGTACGTGTAGGCCAAACGAGCGACACACTTCTTTAGCTTCGAGAATGCGTGTCACTTGGCTGGGCAATGCCGGACATTGGGTTATAACAAAACTGGCGACCATTTTGGGATTGACCATTTTACAGGTACTCAGCATGTCTTCCATGTGGGGGAGCGTTTTTAAGTCACGGCGTTTGGGGCGTAGTGGGATCAATACATATTTAGCGACTGACATTGCAGCCCGCATGGCTAAGTTGTCTTGGCCGCCACAGTCAACGATAACAAAATCGTAGCCACTTTCTAGGCTAAGTAAGTCTTTGCGAATTTTACCATATAGTTGAATGCAAGATATTCCCGGTAAGGACTCGTCTTCGTTGCGAGCTTGGATCCAGTCTGATGTAGTGCGCTGGGGGTCGCAATCAACCATTAGAATATTGGCATCAAGGTTTGTTTTAAGATGCACCGCGATATTTTGTGCTAAGCAGCTTTTGCCGCTGCCGCCTTTCTCTCCACCCACCAGTATTAACATGGCCGCTCCTTGTTATCATGACTTGTTATGCCCTATTAGCATAGACGGTGACAAGTTAAGATAAGTATAAGACAGTTAGCCAATTTTGCTTAAGTTGATAGCTTTTCTATTGTAATAACAAAAACATATGGTAGCTGGAAAAATTCTTACGATGACAGCGTGCGACTTTGGCTTTGAGTTCGGTTTCGCTGGCATGTTCAGAAGTGAACTTTACAGTGAGTTTGGTACCGATGGGAAGGTCATCACTATGGGTAACTAACATACCTCGGCGTGAAATATCGATACATATCGCTTGTATAGACTGTTGCTCGCCGTGACTGTCTTTCCAGTTAATTTGAACTGGCTCATTTTCAAGATCGAGTCGCATCGAGCGACGGCGGTCAAGCTGCTCAAGTTCGGTGTTTTCCATTTCGTCGTGTTCCTAATTAGCGTCGCGGGCGAAGCGCATAAAAAGCCCACATTTTAAATAGTTATAACATATTAGCTTAGCTACATTTTTATAACATAGTTGAGAAGCAGTTCAAATAACTAATATTTTTAGTCGTTTAGCATTGCATTTGGCTTGTTATTCACTAACAAACCGAGATTTTATGTAATTAATTTAGCCGCTTAATTGGTAAAAGTGCCAATTTTTAGATGAGTTGCGTGAAGGCGGACGCAAAAATGGGCCAATTTGGCCCATTATTAGAAACTCCAGTGCCAAATTTGGCAGCCATTTATTTTGGCTCGCTGCAGTATGTGACGGTCTCGCTCGGCGTCTCGTTTGCTAGGGTAGGGGCCAAGCACCACTCGATACCATGCGCCATTTTGTCCTTCAGTTCGTTTAATTTGACTTTCTAAGCCAGCAAAGGCGATCAGTGCTTTGCTTTCTTCGGCGCGGTCACGACTGCGGAAGGAGGCACATTGCATTTGGTAGGGTTTAGTCGCAGTTTGTTGTTCGGTAATTTCAACTTCGACTTGTTTCTGCTCAAGCTCTTTTACATAGCTGCGCTCTTTGGGGGGCTCGGGTAACGTAGCTTGAGGCTTAGTCGGACTAGGTTGCTGGCTTAGTTCCGTTAAGCTTGGCGGGGGCGTAGGTGCTGTACCTCTAATATTAAATAGGAGTACCGCAAAACCCACCACAGCCGCTAGCACCGCCAGTGCTAGCGGAATGGGAAAGCGTTTGCTCGGTTTTGCCGCACGGCTAGGCTTAGCCGTGCGTTTTTTGGGCTTACTCCGCCCAACATAGTCCTTGGCCATGCTTACATCCGTTCCAGGGTCTCAATTCCTAGTAGTGATAAGCCTTGGTTAAGTACCTTCGCTGTCAAGTCGGCTAGACGTAGGCGGCTGCATTTTTGTTGTTCGCTAACATCTTTAAGAATTGGGCAGGCTTCGTAAAAAGTCATGAAGGCACCAGCGAGCTCATACAAGTAGTTACACATCATGTGCGGCATACCCTTGTTGGCTACGTTATGCACTGCATCACTGAACTGAATCAGCTTCTGCGCCAAAGCAATTTCTGCCTCTTGCTCTAAGCTGATGGTCTGGTTTAGGCCCGCAACATCGAGTTCTGAGCGACGAATAATTGATTGGATACGGGTATAGGCATACTGCAAATAAGGGGCTGTATTGCCGTTGAAAGCCAGCATGTTTTCCCAATCAAAGATGTAATCGGTGGTGCGGTTTTTCGATAAATCGGCATATTTTACCGCGCCCATTGCAATCACTTTGGCTGCCTGTGCTTGTTGCTCGGCATCAAGGTCTCGGGACTTTTCGGCCACGATGACTTGAGCGCGCTGCTCGGCTTCTTCTAGCAAATCAACTAACTTAACGGTGCCGCCGCTACGGGTTTTAAATGGACGCCCATCTTTACCCAACATCATGCCAAAAGCATGGTGCTCTAGTGGTACTTCTTCCGGCACGTAACCGGCTTTACGGACAATGCTCCAAGCTTGCATTAAGTGCTGATGCTGGCGGGAGTCGATGAAATACAATACTCGGTCGGCGCCTAGCTCTTGGTAACGGAATTTGGCACAAGCAATGTCGGTAGTGGTGTAGAGGAAACCACCGTCTTTTTTCTGAATGATCACGCCCATTGGGTCGCCATCTTTATTCTTGTATTCATCTAAAAAGACCACGGTAGCGCCGTTGTCTTCTACTGCTAGACCCTGTTGTTTGAGATCGCTAACGATGTCTTTAAGCATGGGGTTGTACATGCTTTCGCCCATCACGTCATCTTTGCTTAGCGAAACATTCAGGCGGTCGTACACCGCTTGGTTGTGGTTAAGGGTAATGTCTACCAACTTGCGCCACATGGTGTTGCAGTATTCATCACCGCTTTGTAGTTTAACTACATAGTTACGGGCGCGTTCGGCAAAGGCTTCATCACTGTCGTAGCGGATTTTTGATTCGCGGTAAAACGCTTCTAAATCGGCCAATTCAATGCTACCTGCGTCGGTACCGCGTTTTTCAACTTCTTCTAAGTTGGCAATTAACATCCCAAATTGAGTGCCCCAGTCACCAATGTGGTTGGCGCGGATCACTTTGTGACCTAGAAACTCTAGGGTGCGTACTACTGCGTCGCCGATAATGGTAGAACGCAGGTGACCAACATGCATTTCTTTAGCAACGTTGGGAGCTGAGTAGTCCACAACAATGGTTTGAGTGTGCTCAACTGGTTTAACGTTGGCGTTGCCAGAGTTCGCCATGGCTTCAATCTGACTCGCCAACCAGTTGTTATTCAGGTAAAAGTTGATAAAGCCCGGTCCGGCGATGTTGGTTTTTTCAACCAAATCGGATTGAGGCAGGTTATCAACAATAAGCTGGGCTAATTCACGCGGGTTTTTGCCTGCTGGCTTGGCCGCCATTAGGGCTAGGTTGGTGGCTAAGTCACCATGAGCTTTGTCTTTGGTTCGGTCGACCTGAATTCGGGGTTCGAATTCTTCAGGTAGCAACTGTTGTTGTTTCAGGGCTGTGACCGTTTGTTCCAGAAGTTGTTGAATAAGCTCTTTCATTTAGGTTGACACCAATCTCGCGTAAATAAACTGTACAAAGCGGGCATTTTACCGACAATCGTTGACGAAAACTATCTCTTATCGGGCCTATTTCTGTCCTTGGAACGATTTGCTGGCTATCGGCCAGTCCTTGTTTGGTAAGCCTTGTTCGCTTATTGCATATCGTAGGGATCGATATCTAAGGACCAACGCACCTTACGACTGAGTTTTTCCGCTTCCAGTAGGGGCAATAGTTGGTGCACTAGCTGATGCAGCGGCGCGCGTTGTTCAGCCTGAATTAACAGCTGAATGCGGAATTTCCCTGCTCTGCGAGCTTGCGGTGCCGGGCTGGGAGGGAATACCCAAGTTCCTGACTGTTGCAGCGGCTGGGCCAGTTGGTAGAGTTGTTGGCTAAGTTGTTGTACCGCGTTGCCGTCGATGGCTTCAAAGCGAAACAGCGCCTGAAAACTAAACGGCGGTAGCTCGGTATCTTTGCGTTCATTTAGCGCAAAACGGGCAAAGTGCTGGTAACCGTTGTTAATTAAGTCTTGCAGCAACTCATGTTCTGGGTGATGAGATTGCAAGATCACCTTGCCGAGTAAGTTGGCACGCCCAGCGCGCCCTGCCACTTGCACATAGAGCTGGGCTAAACGTTCGGGGGCGCGAAAATCTGAGCAAAACAGAGCATGGTCGATGTCCAGCAGTGCTACCAAGGTGACATTAGGAAAGTGGTGGCCCTTGGCGAGCATTTGGGTGCCAAGTAAGATTTGGTAGCGATGTTGGTGAATATCATCCAGTAGTTGTTCTAAGCTGCCCTTACGTCTGGTGCTATCGCGGTCGATACGAGCAACTTGATAATCAGGGAAAATATTCAGTAAGGCTTCTTCTAGCTGTTCGGTGCCTAAACCGGTGGTTACCAGGTTAGTGGAGCCACATTGGCTACATTGCTGCGGCACTGCCTTTTGGCTGCCGCAATGATGACAAGCGAGGTGGCGCGGCTGTTGGTGATAGGTGAAATAGGCTTCACAGCGCTGGCATTCACAAACATGGCCACATTCATGACACAGCAAGGCAGGGGCATAACCGCGTCGATTTAAGAACAGCATCACTTGGCGTCCGGCTTTTAATTCTTGACGCATTGCCTTAATCAGCGCTGGAGATAGGCCAGAGTTAAGCGGTTGTTGACGGATATCTAACAGCTGTTGTTCTGCCTGCACCGCATTGCCGGCACGCTGCTTCAAGCTAAGATGAGCGTAACGCCCGCTTAAGGCATTATGCAGGCTTTCTAAAGAGGGCGTTGCCGAGCCCATCACCACCGGGATTTTTTCCATGCGGCCACGCACAATAGCCAGATCGCGGGCATGGTAGCGGAAGCTATCTTGTTGCTTAAACGAGCTGTCGTGCTCTTCATCAATGATGATCACTCCCGGATTAGCCAGCGGGGTAAATACTGCCGAGCGGGTGCCAATAATAATACCGGCTTCACCGCGCTTAGCTTTTAACCAAGCACTCAGACGTTCGTTGTCGTTTAAGCCTGAATGAATGGCAAATACCGGTACTTTAAAGCGCTCGCTAAAACGGGCTAAGGTTTGTGGGGTGAGACCAATCTCGGGCACTAATACCAGTGCTTGGGTGCCCCGGGCCAGCGCTTCGGCAATTACATTGAGGTAGACTTCGGTTTTGCCTGAGCCGGTAATGCCCTCGATGAGAAAGGCCTGAAACTGACCAAGGTGTTGATTAATCGCCGCTACTGCGATGGCTTGCTCGGCATTTAATTGCAGCGGTGCTTGTTTGCTGGTGTCTTCGTTGGCCCAAAGCTGCGCTTCTGGCTGGATTGCGATTTTTTCAATGATGCCCTTTTCATGCAGCGCCTTTATGGCGCTGCGCGATAGTTCTTGTTGTTTGCATTGTTGCTCGGTGAGTGAGTTATGCTGTAGCAAATGGGTTAATACCACGCCTTGTTTAGGGGCTCGTTTATAGTCATCTAAGTTAAGCGGCATGGCATCAGAGCAGATGCGCCAAGCTTCGATGGCTTTAGGGCGTGCGGGCTCTCCTTTGCGTAATAGCGCCGGCAGGGCCTGGCAGATCACATCCCCTAAACTATGGTGGTAATAGCTACTGGCCCAGTTGAGTAAACTAAACAGGCTGTCGGGCAGCAGTGGCGTTTGATCTAGGCTTTCACTAAACGGTTTCAGTTTATCTTCGGCAATATCACTGCTGCTGGGGTGTTCCACTACTAGGCCTACTTTTTCACCCTTAGCAAAAGGCACCTTCACTCGGCTACCTATCACAGGCAGAGTAGCGCCTTGGGGGACGCTGTAATCAAAAAGGCGACGTAGGGGAATTGCTAAAGCGACGCGAACTATAGACACGAATTGATAAACTCTTATAAAACCTGTCTCATTCTACTGGCAGACTAGCTTGCGGTGCAAATGAACTACTTAGTGATTTTTGCTGCTTAATTGTCAATCAAGCTTGCTAAGCTCGATGGCTTCTTATATGATCCGCCACCTAAAAATTTATAGGCTCTGATAGAGTTGTTTCGTATGGTGTTTGGTGTCAATTGTGGCGACCAGATGGCGATACGGCCCATGTATTGAGGTAATCCATGAAAACTGATATCCACCCAACTTACGAAGTACTTACTGCTACTTGTTCTTGCGGTAACGTAATCGAAACTAAATCTACTCGCACTGGTACTATGTTCCTAGACGTATGTGACAAATGTCACCCGTTCTACACTGGTAAGCAACGTAACGTTGATACTGGTGGTCGTGTTGATCGTTTCAACAAAAAATTCGCTGTATTGGGCGGCAAAAAATAAGCCAGTCTTATTTAATAAGCTATACAGCAAAAAAGCGCCTAAGGGCGCTTTTTTTATGACTGACGTTTAAGCCAAGGTTTCTGGTTTGGCTGGCCGCAGTGATGAGCGGGCGACTCCGCCCTAGCCTAGCCGCCCTAGAGGGGTTAACTATCCAACAGCAGTTTGTCGTCGTCCAGCTCGCTTTGATCGTTACGCGCTTTGGCAAATAGATCGAGTAGATCTTTTACCTCGCACTGGGCACGTGTTTCGCCACTTAAATCAAAGACTATCTTACCCTCGTGAAGCATGATGGTGCGGTCGCCGTAGTCGAGCGCTTGGCGCATTGAGTGGGTAACCATCATCACGGTAAGTTGTTTCTCACTAATGATTTGTGAGGAGATATCCATGATTAAGGCGGCGGTTTTGGGATCAAGTGCGGCGGTATGCTCGTCTAATAGTAAGATGCTGCTGGGTTGCAGCGCCGACATTAACAAGCTTACCGATTGACGCTGACCACCCGACAGTAAACCCATCTCGGCATCTAAACGATTTTCTAAACCAAGGTTGAGTCGGCTGAGCTGCTCACGAAATAGTTGGCGAAGCTTCTCGTTTAAGGCCGAGCTAAGTTTACCGCGGCTGCCTCGCCCGTAGGCTAAAGCCATGTTTTCTTCAACGGTTAAACTGCCGCAGGTGCCGGCTAAGGGATCTTGAAATACTCGCGCAATGTCTTTAGTGCGCGCTGTCGCTGGTAGGCGGGTGACATCGCGTGTATCGAAGAATATTTTTCCGGCAGTAGAGGGAATATCACCGGCGATCGCATTGAGTAGGGTGGATTTCCCCGCACCATTAGAGCCAATCACCGTAACAAATTGTCCTTGTTCGATACTCAGATCAACGCCACGCAGTGCTAGCTTTTCTGTGGGCAGTCCTTGATTAAAGGTGACATGCAGATTTTCGCAGCGGATCATTGTTGAACCCCCTTGGCGCGTTTGGCTTTCCATTCATTGCGTAGTTGCGGGAAGATCAAGGCCAGCCCCACCAGTACCGCAGTAATTAAATTTAAGTCAGAGGCGGTGAAGCCGAGGAAGTCAGCATTTAGAGCCAGCGATACCGCCACGCGGTATAACAGCGAGCCAATAATGCAGCTTAAAACAATCACCACCATCGAACGGCTAGAGAACATCGACTGACCGATAATAACTGCCGCTAAACCCACCACAATGGTGCCAATCCCCATGGTGGAGTCGGCAAAACCATTGGTTTGAGCGAACAGAGCGCCGGCTAAGCCGACTAAGCCATTCGACAGCGCTAAACCCACATAGACTTTTTCTTTTACCACGATGCCGTTGGCCTGAGCCATACGGGTATTGGCGCCAACCGCACGCATGGCTAAGCCGTATTGAGTATTAAGGAACCACGCTACAATTAAACCAACGATGATTGAGCAAGCCGCCACAAACAGTACTTTTAGGTACATATTGGGAATGCCTAAGCTTTCAAACGGCGTGAGCACGGTGGGTTCCATAATCAATGCGACATTGGGTTTGCCCATTACCCTTAGGTTAATGGTATACAAGGCCGTCATAGTTAAGATACTGGCCAGCAAATGCAGAATATTAAAGCGCAGGTTTAACCAAGCGGTGACTAAACCGGCGCAGGCGGCAGCTAATGCGCCTGCGAGGGTGGCTAAATAGGCATTTACACCTAGTACAATTAAGGTGGCAGTAACGGCTGCCCCTAAGGTAAAGCTGCCATCTACGGTGAGGTCGGGAAAATCTAATACGCGAAAGGTAAGATAAACCCCAATGGCGACCAAGCCATAGATAAAGCCGATTTCTAGGGTACCTAGAAAAGCAAAAGTAGACATGAACTCGCCTTATTACTAGTAAATTTTATTGGCGCGCTGTTGCACACTTTGCGGAATGGTCACACCCATGCGCTGGGCCATTTTAGTGTTAATGAATAAGTTGGTACCTTCGGCCATTTTTACGTCGATATCACCCGGTTTTTCGCCCTTTAATACGCGTAATACCAATTCACCAGTTTGACGACCTAAGTCGGCATAGTCGTAACCCACGGCGGCTACTGCGCCACGTTCAACCGAGGCTGTATCGGCGGCAAATACCGGGATTTGAGCATCAATACCCACTTTAACTACCGATTCAAAAGCACTAATAATGGTGTTGTCGGTCGAGCAGTATATGGCATCCGCTTTACCCACTAGTTGTTTCGCGGCAATCATTACATCGGATGATTTAGGTGCAGCTGATTCTATCACTTCGATGCCCATTTCTTTGGCAGCGGCTTTCATTGCTTCAACAATGGCAACGGAGTTAGCTTCGCCGGGATTAAACGGAATGCCAATGCGTTGTAGATTGGGGAGAAATTCTTTCATTAATGCGAGGTGTTGTTTCACATTCACCATGTCACTCAAGCCGGTCACATTAGCGCCGGGCTGAGTTAAGCTGGGTACTACTTTTGCGCCCACTGGGTCGGTTACTACCGAGAACACCACTGGAATATCTTGGCTGGCACTGACTGCTGCTTGAGCAGACGGTGTGGCAATGGCCACTATCACATCGGGTTGTTCGCCGACTAGCTTACGGGCAATTTGCGCGGCAATGGCGGGTTGGCCTTGTGCACTTTCGTAGCTGAATTTCATTTTATCGCCGTCGTAGCCATGCTCTTCTAAGTAGCTTTTAATACCATCACGCACCGCATCTAGGGCGGGGTGCTCTACAATGGCAGTAGATGCTACATAAACCGGCTCGGCATGCAGTGAACCGACCGCTAGACTAGCGCTTAATAATATGGTTTTTAACACAGCATGTAGTTTCATAAATAGGTCCCTTTATTATCTTTTTCTATGGTGTTTGCGTTGCGGCTTAGTTTACTTCACTGGCTTAGCACTGGAAACTATTAGGATCAGAAAGCGAGTGTTTTACTCTTGGTTTTTGTGAGTAAACGCTAAGCCTTATTCGATTATGACATTAACAATCAGTTAGATCTGTTGTAAATGAGCCGGTGTGGGGGCTTTAGTTTGCAATGAGGGTTGAGGCTGAGCTTAGTTCTGCAGCGAGTATTTGTTGTTCTACGCAGCTAGGTTTGTTGTGTTGGGGCGCGCTAGAGCGGACAAAAACAGCAGCATCAAGCGGCTTTCACTGGTATGAAGTAAAAGCCGTGCTGTTAGCAGTGGAGTGGTTAATCTTGTTTATCTTGCTCTGTTAGCAGTGCTTTTTCTAAAGCCGGATCGGGTTTGTCTTTTTGTAAGTCGCTATCGTCAGGAAGGGGCTGTCCGGTATAAGCATGTAAGAAAGCCTCACAAAGCAACTCACTGTTGGTGGCGTGGCGCAGATTATTGATTTGTCTGCGGGTACGCTCATCAGTCAGTATCTTTAATACCTTTAATGGAATAGATACCGTGATTTTTTTTACTTGTTCGCTTTTTTTTCCGTGTTCAGCATAAGGGCTGATCCACTCACCGTTCCAATCTGTCGACATATTTGCAATACACACCAAACTAAAGAAACCCTATTGTAACGGGGGAAATGTCACTTAGCAATCCAACAGCAAAGACATTTAGACGTCTAGAAGTGTTGACGTCCTTTTTGCTGATGGTAAAGTGACAGGATATTTTGAGGGAGTAAATCAGCCATGTCTTTAAAAGATCTTCAGGCAGCGACCATTGCCGTGCGCAGTGGCATAGAAAGTGACAGCCAACATGGGGCTATAGTGCCGCCTATTTATTTGTCGAGCAATTATAGTTTTGTCGACTTTAATCAAAAGCGGCAATTTGACTATAGCCGCTCAGGCAACCCTACTCGTCAATTGTTAGCCCAAGCGATTGCTGATCTGGAACATGGTGCAGGCGCGGTGATAACCAATACCGGTATGTCGGCGGTTAATTTGGTCACCGCGTTGCTTGAGCCTGGAGATTTGTTGGTGGCGCCTCACGATTGTTACGGCGGTAGCTATCGCTTGTTTGATAGTTTAGCCAAGAAAAATGCCTTTGAGGTGGCCTTTGTCGATCAAAATGATGAGCAAGCGCTAAGTGCGCTATTGGCCAAGAAACCCAAACTAGTGTGGTTAGAAACGCCAAGTAACCCTTTGCTAAGGATTGTTGATATTCAAGCTGTCGCGGCTCAGGCGCATGCCGTTGGCGCTTTGTTGGTGGTAGACAATACCTTTTTATCTCCTGCCTTACAAAACCCGATTTTGCTGGGAGCCGATATAGTGGTTCATTCGGCGACCAAATATATCAACGGCCATTCCGATGTGGTAGCGGGCATGGTGGTAGCCGTCGATGCAGATCTTGCTGAACACTTAGCGTGGTGGGCGAATTGTTTGGGCTTAACCGGTTCGGCCTTTGATTCTTATCTTACGCTGCGTGGCCTGCGAACCCTGAAAGCACGCATGAATGTGCACCAACAAAATGCCCAAGCCTTAGTCGCTTGTTTACAACAGCAACCTTTAGTTAGCGCAATTTATTATCCTGGCTTGGCAGAGCACCCCGGTCATGCCTTAGCGAAAGCTCAGCAAACAGGTTTTGGTGCTATGTTTAGTTTCGAGCTGAATGTCGATGAAAGCCAAATGGCGACCTTTCTTAAACAGTTAAAGTTGTTTTCTTTGGCGGAATCGTTAGGTGGCGTTGAGACTTTAATTGCTCACCCTGCCACTATGACCCATGCAGCGATGTCGGCTGAGGCCTTGGCGGAAGCGGGGATTTCTCAGCACTTATTACGGGTTTCTGTGGGCTTGGAAGATGCCCAAGATTTAGTCAATGATTTACAGCAGGCCTTCGCTAAATTGTAGTCTAGCCAGCATAGATAGAGAGGTTAACCATGTCGGTAACTAGACATGTACATAAATTTGGTGGCAGTAGCTTGGCCGATGCCGATTGTTTTAAACGAGTAGCGGCAATTGTTCAGGAACATAGCCAGAAACAAAATCTGATTGTGGTTTCTGCTGCCGGCAAAACCACTAATCGCTTACTGAGCATCATTGAGTTGGCTAAGCAAGCAGATAACGCGGCGGCAGATGCTTTAGCCGCGCTGATCGATTTTCAAAGCAAGCTGGTGACTGATTTGCTTAGCGAGGCTCCGGCTCAGCTTATATTAGGCGAACTGGATAATGAGCATCGCCAAATCGCCGCCATTTTAGAAGGCGAGTTGGATGTATTTAGCGGCAATGAAGTACTTTCTTTTGGTGAGCGCTGGTCTGCACGTTTATTGGCTGCTTTACTTTGCGAACGAGACTGCCAAGCAGATTGGTTAGATTCGCGACAGTTTTTTAAGGCTGAATATGCCACTCAACCACAAGTGGATGCCGGGCAAAGCGCTCCTTTATTGGCTAAGTGTTTAGCCAATAAAGCCGCTTGCCGTTTAGTGGTCACCGGATTTATATGTAGCGATAGTCAGCAACGCACCGTGACTTTGGGGCGCAACGGCAGTGACTATTCGGCCACCGAGTTAGCCGCTCTGGCTGATGCGGTCTCTACCACCATTTGGAGCGATGTGGCGGGCATTTATAGTGCCGACCCGCGTTTGGTTAAAGACGCATTTTTATTAGAAAACCTCGCCTTAAATGAAGCCTACGAGTTGTCACGTATCGGCAGCTCAGTATTACACGCTCGCACCTTAGAGCCTCTTGCTCGCTCGCGACAAAAGGTGAATTTGCGCTGTAGCTACGCCCCTGCCGCGGGACAAACCTTGATCCACCGTAAGGCGGCCAAGACTAATGGCGCCAAAATAGTCAGTTCGGTGGATGACATTGTGCTGTTGGAACTGAGTTTTCAGCAAGATTTTCTGAATAATGCTAATGCCTTGTTGGCACGCTTAGCCGAACATCAGATGGCGCCAATTACTCGCCATAAACACGCAGAAAGCGCTGCCTTACGCATGGCTTATACTCCCGAGAGAGTGCCAGAAGCCTTAAGCTTAATCGACCAGTTCGGCCTTGAGTTTGCCGTAAGCCAAGTGACCAAAAAACAAGGCTATAGCTTGCTGGCCTTGGTGGGCGCGGGAGTATCTGATAATCCGCGCCAATGTTATCTGTTTTTCCAGCAACTGGCAGAACAGGCATTGGAGTTTATCCATTCCAGCGAAGATAAACTCAGCCTCTGCGCAGTAGTGAGAAAGGTGACCCTAGATCCGCTGTTGATTGCCTTACATCAACAACTATTCAAGCAGAAGCGTCGTTTGGGGCTGGTGGTATTTGGTAAAGGTAACATCGGACGCCAATGGTTACAGTTGTTTAGCCAACAGCATACAAAACTGGAGCAGCAACATCAGTTGAGTATTCATTTGGCTGGGGTGTTTTCTAGCCAAGCTGGTCATATTGATTTTTCCGGTGTGAGTGCTGAACAGTGGGGTGAGCTGGGGGATACGCCGCTTATTTGGCCTGAAGTGATGGATAAGCTGAAACACCACCCTTACGATGAACTGGCCATTTTAGACATTACCGCCAGTGAATCACTGAGTGCTTATTATGCCGAGTTTGCCCGTCATGGTTTTCATTTAATCACTGCGAATAAGCATGCCGGAGCCAGTGCCCAAACTAACTATGCTGCGCTGCAACAAGCCTTTAGCGACCATTCTTCGCTGTGGCTAAGCAACGCAACTGTAGGTGCCGGTTTACCAGTGCAAAAGAGCATTCAAGATTTACTGGAGTCGGGCGATCAAATTCATTCCATTTCGGGGATTTTTTCTGGAACTTTGAGTTGGTTGTTCCAACAATACGACGGCAGCGTGGCGTTCTCCGAATTATTAAACGACGCGTTAAATCAGGGCTTAACTGAGCCTGACCCACGCGAAGACCTGTCAGGAAATGATGTGCAGCGTAAGCTGTTAATTTTGGCTCGCGAGGCCGGTTTAAATCTGGATCTGGAAGATATCGAGCTGCGCTCTCTGGTGCCAGAATCGTTAGCTCAATTAACTTTGGATGAGTTTTTGGGCGCGATGACTGAGCTTGATGAGCCGATGCTGCAGGCTTTTAACGATGCGCAACGCCAAGGCAAAGTGATTCGCTTTTTAGCGCGAGTAGATCACCAGGGCCGAGCGGAAGTTGGACTAAGCAGTGTTTCTGAGCACCATCCTTTTGCTAATTTGAAACCCTGCGATAATGTTTTTGCCATTGAAAGCGCTTGGTATAAACAGAACCCCTTGTTGATTCAAGGGCCGGGTGCAGGACGAGAAGTCACGGCTGGCGCTATTCAAGCCGATTTAGTCACACTGTGTAAGTACATTCGATAAAAAAGGCCTCTTACAAGAAGTAAGAGGCCGAACTAGGGTATTAAGGGTGTTTACAAACGCTTGAAGGTGCCAACCTTCACTCTCTAGCTTTATAGGTTGCTAGATACCTTCTGCACTTCAAAGAAGGGCAATCGCCCTTCACATGGAATGTTACTCACACTTGCTAATCATCATGGTTCCGCCGGTTAAGGCATCATTGATTTCAAAGCTGTATACATAGTTGCCGGCTTCAGGAATCACGACATTTGATTCTGTACCTGGACCGCTGGCTACGCTCATTGCTAGTTCACTTGCAATGCTGGCGGTGCCAGTAGCACTAGCAAATTCGTAGTTCCAGTTAGCTGAAGCAAATTTGAAGCCGAACGAGGTTGCTTGGCTTTCATTTACTACCACTTGGTAGATGTTATTGCCTTTATAGCTAAACTGATGGCTATCGGGAGTGGCGTTAAATGCATCTCCACCGCTGTAGTTCCCGCGGATCCACATGCCTTCGCCAATAGGACCGTCACCAGCTACATCCGGGGCGTTACAATCGGCTAATGGACCTGTGCCAACTAAACCGCCGTTATTACCTTGCTGAGGTCCTTCTGCTGTAGCAGAAACGACTTCTAGGAATAAAGACTCTAAACCTTCGATTTCGATGCTGTAACCACCTGAAGCTATGTCGATAGTTTCGTTGGTCAATAGATTGCGTAGTTGTCCATCACTGCCAATGTCTTCACCTGTAACATCTACGGTAATTGTTCCTGTAGTGGTATTGCTAAGGAACAGTACAGTGTTGTCTTGATACTGTTTATGGTCGAAGAAGACATCTGCTGAATGTTCAGTTGCGATGACTGTGCGCTCCCCCTTCGATAAAGCTGGGTTGGCCGCACGCATGGTCATCAAGGCCGTCACGTAATCGCGTAAATCAGCTTGGTTTGCATTGGCGGTAAATAACTCGTTGTTTGAGCGAGCGCCGGTTGGTAAGCCTTCTACTTTACCGCTATTACGTGCTACGTGGTCATCACATAAACCTTGATCGGCGCATGTGGTGTTGTCTACTGGAGCGGCAAAATTAGGCACTTCATCACCAATCTCCTCACCGTAGTAAAGGGTAATTGGGCCAGTGTAAGCCGCTAAGAAAGCATAAGCTGCTTTATGACGATTCCAGTACTCGGCGTCACTCGGTTCTGCGATATTGCCACGTTGTAATAAATCACCAAAACGAAGTAAGTCGTGGTTACCAATGAAACCATTGGGCACCGCGTGGGCTGGGTTAGCCACTTGTGCGCTGTAGGCCGTTGCTAAGTTACTCGCATTTCGCCCACCTGCGCCACCTTCTTCAATGGCAAAGGTTTGGGTAATGGCGTAGCGCATTGGGAAGTCAAAGGCGGAACAAACCCCTGGTGCGGCCTCTGGCCCGTAGCCTTCCTCACGGATTTGGTTACCGCCGCCATCCCAAATTTCAGCCACCATGTAAGCCAGTGGATTAACTGTCTCACCATTCATGGTGTAAGTGGTTGCGGCTGAGGCATCTTCTACTGCTTTACGGATTTCCCCCCAAGCGCCTACTGGAACTTGGTAAGCTTGGTCTAAACGCCAGCCGTCAATACCTAGCTCTTCAACCCAGTAGCTCGCCACTTCTTTATAAAAATCGAGGGTATCGTTATCGGTTCCTGGGTAACTTACTGGGTTACTACCACCTGATGGCGTTAAGCCACTAGGTGAAGGTGTAACGTTACCCTTATGGTGACCAAATACCCCATCAAACAATACATACATGCCACGAGCGTGTGCTTCGTTTACTAGTGTTCTAGCTTGCTCTAGGGTGCCAAAGTTTGGATCGATGGCAAAATAGTTACGGGTAAAGTAGCCCGTTGCATCAAGTCTATCGTTGCCTTCAGAGTCAAAAATAGGGGTTAACCAAATGGCATTCATGCCTAGGTCTTGAATGTAATCGAGAGAATCAATGATTCCCTGTAAATCACCTTTATGATGACTGGTTCCATAACCGGTGTTGTAGTCATGGCTTGAATCGCCGTCGATAAAGGCCTCTGTCATTACCTGATAGATGCGTAAGTCTTGGGCTTTTTCATAAATACCCGCGTCACAGGCATAGGCTTGATATTCGTAATCTGGAGTAGTCGGTGTTGTTGGGCTTGAGTCACCGCCGCCTCCACCACAGGCACTTAAACCAAATACCACTGCCATTGAGATGGCGCTTTTGGACCAATTCATTATTCATCCTTGCGAGAAACGTCTTTGATAGCCCGAGTTAATCACAGAGCCAAAGGACTAGATACTTGATAGCGTTTTCAACTTGATGGAAAATTGACCTAGCTCGCATCTTTGCCTTTATTGAGAATCAGGTTTTTTGATGAAAGGCTTTTCATTTTTGCGACTAAAATTTGAAAGCTAAGTATTTAGTGAAGCATTAGTAAAAGCGGGATCTGACAAGATTTGGGTTTTTGACTTAGCGCGGTATGATAGCGCCACCAGTTTGAGGGAACGTAGTATATGAGTGGTGTAAGAGCACAGCAAAAAGAGAAGACCCGTAGAGCCATTATTGAAGCTGCGTTTACCCAGTTGAGTGCTGAACGTGGGTTATCGAGTTTAAGTCTGAGAGAAGTGGCCCGAGAAGCGGGTATTGCACCCACTTCTTTTTATCGGCATTTTGCTGATATGGAAGAATTAGGCTTAACTCTAGTGGATGAGGGCGGTTTAACTTTACGCCAATTAATGCGCCAAGCTAGGCAGCGCATTATGGCTAATGGTGGCAGTGTCATTGGCACTTCTGTTGAAACCTTTATGGAGTTTGTGGGCAATAACCCCAATGTATTTCGTTTATTACTCCGCGAGCGCTCTGGTACATCTCCTGCTTTTAGGGCCGCTGTGGCACGGGAAATCGCCCACTTTATCGCGGAGCTAACGGATTACCTAGAGCTGCAATACCGTTGTCCGCGAGAAGATGCACAAATGCAAGCCGAAGCTATGGTGACCTTAGTATTTAATGCAGGTGCTTCGGCCTTAGATTTGGCGGAACATGAGCGGCAGCTCTTAATAGCAAAAACCGTTAAACAACTACGCATCGTTGCCAAGGGAGCGGCACTGTATAATCGCTCGGAAGCCTTAAGTTAAGAGGTGTTTATGCAAGTCAAAAAATCCTTATTAGTGTTAGCCTTTATTGCTGGTTTATCGGGAAGTGCTAGCTTGGCGGTGTTAACCGTGGCTGAGCTAACTTTTTCTGTTTTCCCGATACTGACCTTTGGCCTAGCGATAGTGCAGCTTTATCAGCTATATATGGATCAGGATCTCAGCGAAGACTCACCGTTGTTAAGTGTGGCTGCGTTTTTGTTGGGGGCATTAGGTTATTCGGCTTTATTGCGTGCGCAACTGCCAGACATGGGCAGTAACTTAGTGTTATTGATTATTTGCCTCGGCTTGGGCTTATGGTTAATGGCAAAAATAGGTGGTTTTAAGCGTTAAGAACCGCAGAGGCAGAGCTGCGCAAGCCTAGTGCGCAGCTCGATGCTAGAGGCGTTTATGCTTTGCGTTGTAAGTACATGCCAACTTCAATGTGATTGGTATAAGGGAACTGATCGAATAAGGCCCAATGACTAATTTGGTGAGTTTTACTTAGGCTCACTAAGTTGTCATATAAGGTATTGGGGTTGCAGGAGATGTAGACGATGTTGTCGTAAGCTTGCACCATACCCAAGGTGGCGTCATCTAGGCCGGCCCGCGGAGGGTCTACCAAAATGGTATTACATTGATAAGAGCTTAAGTCTACCTCGGCTTCTTTCATACGACGAAACTCTCTTTCGCCCAACATGGCTTGGGTGAACTCTTCAGCGGATAAACGCAATATTTTCACATTATCTATATGATTCGCTTTAATATTATATTGCGCAGCTTCAACCGAGGGCTTGGCTATTTCGGTGGCCAGCACCCGCTGAAAGTTCTTCGCCAAGGCCAGCGAAAAATTCCCGTTACCACAATATAATTCCAAGAGATCGCCTTGGCTGTTGGCCGTGGCTTGTTGAGCCCATTCCAACATGTATTGGTTTACTACGGCGTTGGGTTGAGTAAAGCTATTCTCTATCTGTTGGTAAATCAGCTTTTCATTATTGATGGTCAATACTTCATCGACCCGGTCTTGATCCAAACAAATTTTTTGTTTGCGTGAGCGGCCAATAATTTGGATAGAAAAGTGCTGGCTAAGCTCCGCTTTTAATTGTTCGGCAGCTTGCTGCCAAGCCTCATCTATGGCTTTGTGATACAACATGCTCACAATTACTTCACCACTTAAGGTAGATAGAAAGTCCACTTGAAATAGCTTGTGGCGCAGTAGAGAGTTAGCTTTTAGTTTCTCAATTAAT
>NZ_JBNKPP010000295.1:0-20572 GCF_050295395.1 Agarivorans sp. | reverse complement strand
AGTACCCACAAGCACAGGCTGACCACGCTCTTGGCAATCACGGATATCCGCTAAGATTGCTTCGTACTTTTCTTCTTGCGTTAAATAAACTAAATCGGCACGGTCATCACGGATCATCGGTTTGTTAGTTGGAATAACAACTGTTTCTAAACCGTAGATTGACTGGAATTCAAATGCTTCCGTGTCCGCTGTACCTGTCATACCTGCAAGTACTTCATAAAGACGGAAATAGTTTTGGAAAGTAATCGAGGCCAAGGTTTGGTTTTCGTTTTGAATAGGCACGCCTTCTTTGGCTTCTACCGCCTGATGCAAACCTTCAGACCAACGACGCCCCGGCATGGTACGGCCAGTATGTTCATCTACGATAACAATTTCGTTGTTGTCGCTTACGATGTAATCCACATTACGCTCAAACAGGGTATGCGCTCGTAGCCCAGCATTCACGTGATGCAATAGGCTGATATTAGCAGCGTTATATAAAGAGTCGCCCTGCTCCAAGATACCGCGTTGCTGAAGAGTCTCTTCTACGAAAATTTGCCCAGTTTCGGTCAAGTGAACTTGTTTATTCTTCTCATCAAGGGTGTAGTGACCGTCACCAATCACTTCTTCGGTATCCTCTTCCTCTTGGCGAACCAACAGTGGAATAATATCGTTAACCTTCTTATACAGCTCCGAGCTATCCTCAGCTGGTCCAGAAATAATCAACGGAGTTCGCGCTTCATCGATTAAGATCGAATCCACTTCATCGACAATCGCATAATTAAGTGGACGTTGTACCCGTTGCTCTGGTGCAAAGGCCATGTTGTCACGCAAATAGTCGAAACCAAATTCGTTGTTAGTTCCGTAGGTGATGTCGGCAGCATAAGCGGCTTTTTTCGCTTCATGATCCATGCCAGCGATATTGACAGCTACGCTTAGACCCAAGTATTCGAATAAAGGACGATTCCAATCGGCGTCACGCTGCGCCAAGTAATCGTTCACGGTAATCACATGCACGCCTTTACCAGTAACACCATTTAAGTAGGCCGGTAAGGTGGCGGTAAGGGTTTTACCTTCACCTGTGCGCATTTCAGCAATTTTATTGTCGTTGAGAACCATGCCGCCAATCATTTGCACATCAAAGTGGCGCATTTCAAATACCCGCTTAGACGCTTCACGTACCACGGCAAAGGCTTCAGGAAGGATCTGCTCTAAGCTCTCACCCTGCTCTAAACGCTGCCTAAACTCGCCGGCTTTGGCTTTGATTTGTTCGGCAGATAACTTTTCGTATTCTGGCTCTAGGGCGTTAATAGCATTAACTATTTTACGCATCTTTTTGATGGTACGGTCATTTCGAGTACCAACGATCTTTGTTACTAATTTACTAATCATGAAACACTACTTTTGCTAAGACGAAATCCAATTTTCTAGGCATTGGTTTTGCGGTAAATAAACTGACTGGGGTTCAGCTGACGACCATGCTTAAGCACTTCAAAGTGCACATGAGAACCTGTAGAGCGGCCGGTGCTGCCCATTAAGGCTATTTCATCCCCTTTATTTACTACATCACCTTCTTTTACTAATACTGCTTTAGCATGCGCGTAACGCGTTACCATTCCGTTACCATGTTCAACTTCTACCAAGTTGCCGTAACCAAAACGCTCGCCAGCCCACACAACCACTCCAGCCCCTACTGAACGGATCGGGGTGCCTTCTTTACCGGCAATATCAACCCCTTTGTGACGCGCTTTTCGTTTAGTAAAAGGATCAACCCGTGTACCAAACGGTGACGAAATCCAAACTCCTGGACCTCGAGCTGGCCAACCAGAAATATAACTGCTAGTAGCTAGATGGTGACTTTGTTGCCAAGATTCAAGCAAGGAGAGGGATTTTTTATGTAAACCGAGCTGTTGCTCTAATTCAGCTAAATCAAAAAATAAATTTTCGGGCTGTGGACCACCAGCAAACTCAAGCATCGGTCCGCCCATTGGAGGGCTGTTGGAAAAATCAAATTCTGCGGCTAACTCGCTGTCTTCTACTAGACGGGCACCAAGCGCATTTAAACGGGTCATTTCCGCTTGCATTTGCCCAACCTTGCTTGCTAACTGCGAGTATCGTTGGCGTAATTGAGCCTCGAATTGCTGCAATTTAGGTTCAGCTCGCAGTTCATCTAACTGCACTAATAATTGAACCTGCTTCGCTGCCAAATTTTGGTATTGCTGCACGCCCCACAAAGCGACACTGCATAAAAACGCCACCAGCAAGAAAGCAAACCAAGCCAGCCTGAGCGGATTTAATCGAATAGTTCTTGTCTCGCCTTTATGCGCGTATACTAAACTTAATCTCATACCTAACTAATAAACTTATGTCCAAACGACAACATCAACCGCTTTCCATCGAACGCATCTTTCACCAGAAGCAATTTGCTCAATTAGAGCAACCCCTGCTACAACGAGCTCGTTTACAGCAGCTATCTAATGACGTACTGGCACGCTACAAACTACAGCAATGCCGTATCGTTAATATGCGTCAGGGAGTCGCCATTATCGAAGCGCCTAGCTCAGCTTGGTTAACTCGACTAAAACAATTTCGTTTTGAGTTGCTTAGCGAATTACGTAAAGCCTTACCAGGCGTTGTCAGTTTGGAACTAAAAATAAATCCCGAATTGAAGAACATTAAACCAGAAGCTGAACAAAAAAGCACTGGAAAACGCCAGCTAAGCCCTCAAGCAGCTAAACATATCACAGAATTGGCACAACACGTACCGGATGAATTAAGAGAAAAGCTAGAGAAATTAGCGGCGCTGAGCGGAGAGAGTTAGCCAGCGCCGACCAATTTGAGGTATTGGAAACTAAAAACCGTTTGCCGATAGGCAGCAGGTGCTTCGGATTTGTCTTCAAAGGTGACAATTTCCCAAGCATGTTGTTGTTCTAATAGGGCTCGAACCAAATTGTTGTTCAGTGCATGCCCCGATTTATGAGCGCGTAAATGACCTAAAATAGGCAGACCTGCCATATATAAATCACCCACTGCATCTAACAACTTATGTTTAACAAATTCATCTTCATAACGAAGGCCATCTTCGTTAAGAATTCGATATTCATCTAACACCACAGCATTTTCCAAACTTCCGCCAAGGGCTAAGTTTTTCGATTGAAGATATTCAATATCACGCATGAAACCAAAGGTTCTAGCGCGGCTAATATCTTTCACAAAGGTATCCGCAGAGAAGTTCATTGAAATCTGCTGATTACGGCCTTCCATCGCTGGGTGGTCAAAATCAATAGAGAAATCAATGGTAAAGCCATCATTGCTTGGCAATAATTCGGCCCACTTATCTTCGTGTTCAACACGGATAGCTTGCTTAATACGAATAAACTTCTTCGCCGCAGCTTGTTCTTCAATACCAGCCGATTGCAATAAAAATACAAAAGGACTCGAACTTCCGTCCATTACTGGCAGTTCGGGGGCATCAACATCAATAATTAAGTTATCCAAGCCTAACGCCGCAATCGCAGCCATCAAATGCTCTACCGTAGAAATACGGTTACCAGCATCATCAATTAAACAGGTACATAACATAGTGTCACGCACCAATTCTGCTTTTGCAGGGATCGTTACAACCGGATCAAGATCGGTACGATTGAACAGGATTCCTGTATTTGCAGGTGCTGGACGCAAGGCCATAGTGACCTTATGCCCTGAATGCAAACCGATCCCTGTCGCTTGTACTGACTTTTTAAGAGTCCGTTGTTTAAGCATAAATTTTCCTCTGCTTTTACGACCAATAAACTAGATGGTCCGACATCTTAACACAAGTTTGAATCTGATCACAAACATATGTCTAAAACTTGACCATTTAATAACAGATTAATCTGCTTGGCGACGTAAGAATGCTGGGATGTCTAAATAGTCACCATCACTCGCGCTAGTGCGCGGCTCTGCATTAACCACTGCTGCTTTTTCTTCCACAATAGGGGCTGAATCGATAGCCATCGAGTGCGAAACCGGCTCAGCATTTACTGCTTGCTGGGTCTTCACAATTGAAATATCTGGGCGGCGCTCAGCACCAATACCAGTAGCGACCACCGTGACTCGCAATTCATCACTCATTTCAGGGTCGATAACCGCACCCACTACTACAGTAGCATTCTCAGAAGCAAAGCCTTTAACCGCATTACCCACGGTTTCAAACTCTTCAATGCTCATATCAAAGCCTGCGGTAATGTTAACCAAAATACCACGTGCGCCAGCTAGGTCGACATCTTCTAATAAGGGGCTAGAAATCGCTAATTCGGCGGCTTCTTCGGCGCGGTCTTCACCAGAGGCAATACCGGTACCCATCATAGCCGTACCCATTTCACGCATAACTGTGCGAACGTCGGCGAAATCCACGTTGATTAAACCGGGACGAGTAATCAACTCGGCAATCCCTTGTACCGCACCTAGCAATACGTTATTGGCAGCTTTAAAAGCATCCAGCAAGGATACGCCACGGCCTAATACTTTTAACAACTTGTCGTTAGGAATAGTAATTAATGAGTCAACATTTTTACTCAGTTGCTCAATCCCTTGTTGGGCATAACTACTGCGCTTTTTGCCTTCAAAACCGAAGGGTTTAGTCACCACCGCCACGGTAAGAATACCTAACTCTTTAGCTACCTCTGCCACAACCGGTGCTGCACCGGTACCAGTACCGCCACCCATGCCGGCAGCGATGAACACCATATCGGCACCCTGTAACTGGCTCATGATGGCATCACGATCTTCCATCGCCGCTTCACGTCCCACTTCGGGATTAGCACCGGCCCCTAGCCCTTTGGTGATGGCCCCACCAATTTGCAAGGTATTGTCTGCACCAGAGTTGCGTAAGGCCTGAGCATCGGTGTTGATGGTGATGAATTCAACACCTTCAATCGATTGCGCGACCATGTGTTCAACAGCATTACCGCCGCCGCCACCAACGCCAACAACTTTAATTACCGCTTCATCGGTATGACTATCCATAATCTCAAACATAGTTCTCTCTCCGCTTGATTTTCGCTACTGAGCAAAAATTAAAATTCACCTTTAAACCAGCTATGCAGTCGCTTAGCGATGTTGCCAACACTACTGATGTTTTTTACTTCAACAGGTTTTTCATTCTGGTTTTCCATGCCGTAATGCAACAAACCTACTGCTGTAGAGTAAGTTGGAGCCTGTACGTATTCAGTCAGGCCGGCGACTTTGTTGGCGGAACCAACCCGCACCTGACACTGCAAAATGTTTTCGGCGCATTCCACTACGCCCTCTATCTGTGCTGCTCCACCAGTGAGCACCACTCCAGCCCCCAGTTGTAACTTGCAACCTTGAGTCTGTAAATCTTCAGCCAATTCATCTAATTTGGACTTAATCATGCCAAATAGTTCGCTGTAACGAGGTTCTATCACTTCTGCTAGCGTTTGCCGCTGTAAGCTACGCGAAGGACGTCCTCCCACGCTGGGTACCTCAATGGTATCATCTCTACCCACCATACTGCCTAAAGCGCAACCATAACGAACCTTAACCGCCTCAGCATCATTCAGTGGTGTGCCAAATACCGTGGCAATATCGCGTGTCACCGAGTTCCCAGCAAAAGGGATCACCGAGGTATGACGCAAGGCTCCGCTGGTATATACCGCGATATCCATGGTGCCAGAGCCGATATCAACCACGCAAACGCCGAGTTCCTTTTCATCTTCGGTTAATACTGCATAGCTAGAAGCCAAGGCTGAAAAAATCAACTGATCCACTTTTAAATCGCAGCGCTCAACACATTTAACAATGTTTTTCACCATATCGTTATGGCAGGCGATTAAGTGAACTTTGGCTTCCATTCTCACGCCAGATAAACCAATCGGATTCTTAATCCCTTCTTGAAAATCGATGGCAAACTCTTGCGGCAATACGTGTAAAATACGATGCTCGTCTGGCAACTTGATTGACTTGGCAGTATGGATGGCATTATCCACGTCATCCTGAGTCACTTCCTCATCGCTAATTGGCACCATGCCTTTTTCGTTTAAGCAACGAATGTGACGGCCCGACACCCCAAGGTAAACAGAGCTAATCTTGCAATCAGCCATCAGTTCGGCTTCCTGCAGAGCGCGCTGAACCGTCTTAACCACCGAGTCAAGATCGTTCACACCGCCTTTATCCATGCCCTTAGCCGGATGACTACCAACACCAATGATACTCATCTCGTTACCTGGCAGCACTTCACCAATTAAAGCGGTAATTTTAGCGCTACCTATGTCTAGGCCCACGATTAGCTTTCTATCCGTTACTTTGGTCATTACTTACCAAACCTTCCCGTTTCTTCCATCCCACTGCAAAACCAGTGTCATAGCGTAAATCTACATATTCCACGTTATCCGCTTGAAGCTGCGGATAAACCGATACAAAGCGCTCAACTCGATTGAGCTTATCTTCCTTACCCAACTTGAGTAAGATGCCGCCAGTAAGTTCTACTTGCCAAGCATGTCGCTCATTCAGTGCCAACCTAGTAATACTTAATTGGCGGCCTTGTAATACCCGCTGTAGCTGACGAAATGTATTTAGCACTCGTTGCGCTTGTTCATCAGGTCCACTCAGCGAAGCCAGCTCAACACTTATTCGTTGTTGCGGCGCTTCAAATATCTCGCCTTGCTGATTAAGCAAGGCTGCGTTGTTCCAGCGTGCAACCACTTGTTGTTCTTGCAAGGCAATCGATAATTTATCTGGCCATTGCTTACGTACCGTTACTTGTTTTACCCAAGGTAAGCGCTCTAATTGCTGCTTTACCTCAGACACTTCCAAGCTAAAAAAATTACCCGCCTCGGGCAGAGCCGCCAAACTTTGTTGTAGCTCTTCATCCAGCACATAATCGCGAGTACCAGATACCAGCAAACGTTGCATCGGACTTAACTGCTTATCACTCACACTGCGATAAACCGAGTTAATCGCATAAGCCAAGCTAAACAATACCAAGACAAAAAACACCACTCCTGACCAATAGCCAAAGCGTTGTTTTTGTTGTTCGTTTAGCTGCCATTGCATCATCTAGTGCGCCAAATCCAATATGCTCACGACCAACTGGTCAAAGTTCAGCCCATGCTGTTTCGCCGCCATTGGAACTAAACTCTTTTCAGTCATCCCCGGTGAAGTATTTACTTCCAAGAGATACCAGTTGCCCTGGGCATCGGCCATAAAATCGACCCGTCCCCAACCTTCACAATCCACCGCTTTAAAGGCTTGCATGGCAATCTCGGCCAACTCTTGCTCTTGCTGCTCACTAAGCCCACTTGGGCAAAAGTATTCGGTAGAATTACTCTGATACTTGGCGTCATAATCATAAAAAGCATGTGGCGTTTGCATTCTAATGGAAGGCAAAACCTGATCACCCAGTATCGATACGGTATATTCGGCACCGCTAATCCATTGCTCTACTAATACCCTTGAGTCGTAAGCGAAGGCATCATCAATCGCTTGCTCAAGCTGCGCCGGAGTACTTGCCTTGGCCATACCAATACTTGAACCTTCCAAAGCAGGCTTTACAATCACCTCTCCACCCAACTGTTGCAACATAGCCTCAGCCTGTTCAGTTTGGTAACTTTGCTGATCTACAATCGCATACGCCGCGGTGGGCAAGCCCATATTTTGCCAAATCTGCTTACAGCGGATCTTATCCATCGCTAAGGCGGAACCCAATACTCGACTGCCGGTATAAGGCAAGTTCAAATACTCTAAGGCCCCTTGCAAGGTACCGTCTTCTCCACCACGTCCATGTAAGGCAATAAATACATGGCTATATTTTTTTTGTTTCAGCAAGCTCAAATCAACATCGCGCGTATCAATGCCGTCGGCATTAATTCCTGCGCGTAACAAACCGGCCAGCACCGCTTTGCCCGACCTTAAAGACACTTCGCGTTCCGCAGACTTACCGCCATACAACACGGCTACTCGCTTCATTCGTACACTCGCCATTAACTATTACTACCTTTCAACTGACTGATATTGAGCTGTAACTCGCCCAGTTGACGGGCCAATACGCCAATATTTCCCGCCCCCTGAGTCAGTAGCACGTCGCCATCTTGCAGTACATCAGCAAGCAAGGCATTCAACTCATCTGGTTGTTTTACATAAATCGGCTCTAAACCGCGCTGCCTCAAGCTGCGACACAAGGCGCGACTATCGGCACCCGCAATCACATCTTCACCGGCCGAGTACACCTCTAGCAGCAACAAACTGTCTACCTGCGCCAATACATCCACAAAATCTTCGTAGAGATCACGGGTACGTGAATAGCGGTGAGGCTGAAAAGCCATCACTAGGCGGCGTTCAGGCCAAGCCGCTCTAGCTGCTTTAAGCGTTGCCTGTACTTCAGTAGGGTGATGACCGTAATCATCCACCAACAATACCGAGCCCTTACCGGTGTCAAATTCGCCATATTGCTGAAAACGACGGCCGATACCCGCAAAGCGATTCAGCGCTTCTACAATAGCGCTATCAGCAATGCCGTCTTCACTGGCTACCGCAATCGCAGCAGCCGCGTTTAAGGCGTTGTGCTCACCCGGCATATTCAAACAAATATCTAATTGTTCATAGCCATGACGATGCACACTAAAACAGCAGCGATCACCCTGCTGAACAAAATCTTTAATTTGAACATCGGCGCCCTCAGAAAAACCGTAGGTGATGATCTGACGGCCAATCTTCGGTAATAAGTCTCTAACCCCGGCATCGTCAATACACATCACCGCGACACCATAAAACGGCAAATTATGCAGAAAATCGATGAAGGTAGCATGTAGCTGAGCTTCATCGCCACCATAGGTTTCCATGTGGTCAGGTTCTACGTTAGTGACCACCGCCACCATCGGTTGCAGATGCAAAAATGAGGCATCACTCTCGTCGGCTTCGGCAATCAAATAGCGACTACTGCCTAAACGAGCATTAGTACCGGCGCTATTGAGCAGACCACCGATAACAAAGGTAGGGTCTAACTCAGCTTGACCGTAGATGCTGGCAATCAGGCTAGTGGTAGTGGTCTTACCATGAGTACCCGCTACCGCTACACCATGTCGATAACGCATTAACTCGGCCAACATTTCGGCGCGGCGAACCACCGGAATACGCGCAGCCCGAGCGGCAGTAACCTCTGGATTATCTTCTTTAATCGCAGTAGAGACCACCACTACATGAGCACCGGCGATATTGCTTGGCTGATGGCCTAAAAACACTTCAGCCCCTACCGCTTGTAAACGCTCGGTCATCGGGCTAAAGGCCTGATCCGAGCCAGATATCTGATAGCCTTCATTAGCTAATACTTCTGCAATGCCGCCCATGCCTGCCCCGCCAATGCCAACAAAGTGAATACGTTTCACCTTGCGCATTTCCGGGATCATGGTGCGTAATTTAGCTAATTCAACTTTACTCATCTATTTACTCTTTAATCATACTTTGGCATACCGACGCTACCTGTTCAGTAGCGTCGTAGCTTGCCTGTTTCCTAGCATTATTCGCGCAGGTTAAACGCAAGCTAGGATCGGCAAATTCATTTAACACGGCCGCGATTTGTTGCGGCGAAAAATCAGCTTGTTTAATTAAGCGCGCTGCCTTGGTGTCCACCAAAAACCTCGCATTCTTTGTTTGGTGGTCATCTACGGCGTAGGGCAGAGGCACAAATATAGCTGGAACCCCCGCCGCAGCGACTTCTGACACTGTTAATGCGCCAGCGCGACAGAGTATCACATCAGCCCACTGATATGCTGCTGCCATATCATCAATAAATTCAACAATTTTAGGAGCTTCACTCAAATTTTTATCAAGTTGCTGCTGTTGGTAGGCGGCTTCTGCACTGGCTTGCTTGCCGGCGCCTGCTTGATGCCAAATTTTAAGATCTAACCCACTTTGTTTGATACCTGCAGCCAAGTGCTGATTAAACACCTGAGCACCTAGGCTACCACCAATCACCAATAGCTTATAACCACCAGGCTCACCGGCTGTTTTAGGCGGTAAATTCAACACCGATTGACGCAAAGGATTTCCCACCACTTCAGCATTTGCGAGGGCTCCAGGAAAGGCGCTCAAACATTTGCTGGCAATTTTACTCAGTACTTTATTGGTTAGGCCGGCGGCTGCATTTTGCTCATGCAGAATTAAGGGCTTACCTAATAGCCAAGCGGCAATCCCGCCGGGGCCACTGGCAAAGCCGCCCATGCCCAATACCACATCGGGTTGATAGGCTTTGATTACTGCCCTAGCTTGACGAATAGCATTAAGCAATTTGAATGGCGCGGCCAGCTTACGCACTAAACCGTTCCCTCTCACCCCTTTAATGCTAATGAAGTTAATCGGGTAACCATGCTGCGGCACTAAACGAGCTTCCATACGCTCGGCGGTGCCTAACCAAGACACATCCCAACCTTGTTGGCGCAAATAATCGGCCACCGCTAGGCCAGGAAAAACATGTCCGCCAGTGCCACCCGCCATCACTAACAATTTATGTTGTTTAGCTTCAGCCATGGGCACCTCGCTTATAGGCCTGACACTTGGCCAAGCGCAGCTCATGATCAATGCGTATTAACACCGCTACCGCAATGGACATCGCCAATAAGCTAGAGCCGCCGTAACTAATCAAAGGAAGCGTTAGACCTTTAGTTGGCACTAAGCCCGATGCGGCGCCCACATTCACCATGGTTTGAAAACTAAACCAAATACCAATACCGCAGGCTAAATAACCGGCAAAGGCCTGTTCCGCTAACAAGGCTTGTTTACCAATGCGTAAGGCGCGACTTACCAGCAATATCTGCAGTAGCAACACAGTGCATACACCTATGAAGCCTAATTCCTCGGCCAATACCGCTACCACAAAATCGGTGTGAGCTTCAGGTAAGTACTCTAATTTTTGAATGGAGTTACCTAAGCCTTCACCCAACCAGTCGCCTCGGCCAAAGGCCATTAACGACTGAGTCAGCTGATAACCGCTGCCAAAAGGATCTTGCCAAGGGTCTAGAAAGGAAGAAACCCGGCGCATTCGATAAGGTTCGGCAATAACCAAAGTGACTACTGCCACCACTCCTGTAAAAATTAGGCCAAAGAACTGGATCAATTTAGCGCCAGCCAAAAACAGCATGCCAACGGTGGTAACAAACATCACCACCACGCTGCCTAGATCGGGTTGAGCTAATAGCAATACCGCCAAAAAGAAAAACACCATGAGTGGTTTTAAAAAGCCTTTTAAGTTCTCTCGAACTTGCTCATGCCGACGAACTAAATACCCAGCCAAATAAGTAAATAAGGCTAACTTGGCAAATTCAGCGGGTTGAATGTTAAGTGGCCCAAGGCCAATCCAACGACTACTGCCGTTAATGTTACGCCCCACTACCAGCACCAATACTAAGGCAACGATTGCAGCTAATAACAATTTGGCGTTATGGCTTTGCCACCAAGCCACTGGAATTTGCACCACAAAAGCGATGGCGCATAAGCACAACAACAAATACAAACCATGGCGCTTAGTAAAACGGAAGGGGTCATCATTCATCGCAATCCCTTCGGGGATCGACGAGGAAGCCACCATGACCAATCCTAGCACCATCAAACACAGCGCCAACCACAATAAATGACGGTCAAATAACAAAGGTTCTTGGGCTGCGCTTTCAGGCCATTTAAAACGTGCAACAACACTTTCAAGCCACTGTGGTTTCGCCATTATTCTCATAAGTCCTCCACCAATTGGCAGAAGTGCTGACCACGCGCTTCAAAGTTTTTGTACATATCAAGACTGGCACAAGCGGGTGATAACAACACGGTATCCCCGCTGCTGGCTTGCTCGACACACCACTTAAAGGCAGATTCTAGATCGTCGCTCAAACAGACATTATTAGCCAACTCAACAAAACGTTGCTTATCTCTACCAAAGGCGACCACCCCAGCCAGTTCAGCAAAGGCTGCTTTTAACTCATCTAGATCACCGCCCTTACTATCTCCTCCAGCAATCAGCCACAAGCGACCTGAGTTGCCAGACAAGCCTTGTAAGGCGGCTAAGGTAGCTCCCACATTGGTGGCTTTAGAGTCATTAATCCAAGCAATGCCGTTTTTACGTGCCACCAGCTGGCAACGATGCGCCAGCCCAGCAAATTGTTGCGCAGCTTTAAGGCTGGCGTCTAAATCGATACCTGCCGCCTCGGCTAAAGCTAAGGCGGCCAGAATATTGGCATAATTATGGGTACCCACTAGCGCTAGAGTGCTGGTTTCCACTAAGGCTTGCTCGCCACGCATTAAATAGGCCTGGTCTTGGCTAAGCCAAAAATCGGCCGTTTGCTGAATCGAGAAACTGATCCGACTAGCCGGACTATCATCAATCCACGATTGTGGGTCGTCCAGATTCACTACCAGCTGTTCGGCCTGATGGCCAATTTTATGCTTAGCCGCAATGTACTCATTTAGACCAGGATAACGGTCCATATGGTCTTCGCTAATATTTAACACCGTGGCCGCCTTGGCGCGTAAGCTATGGGTGGTTTCCAATTGAAAACTGGATAATTCCAAGACATACAACTGCACCTGAGGGTCGAGCAAGTCGAGAGCAGGCACACCAATATTACCGCCCACCGCCACGCTTAAACCGGCCTGCTTAGCCATTTCGCCCACCAAGCTAGTCACGGTGCTCTTACCATTGGAACCGGTGATAGCCAAAATTGGCGCGTTGGCGTAATGGCAGAATAGCTCAACGTCGCCAATCAGCTGAACCCCGGCTTTAGCCAAAGCTTGTAACTCAGGCGTAGCCAAAGCTACTCCAGGACTCACCAACACCACATCACAATCTAACAAAGCTTGCTGCGGTAAACCGCCAGTGACAACTTCAAGCTCGGCAGGTAGAGCATCAAGACCCGCAGGATGCTCTCGGGTATCACAGACTAACGGCTTGATATTGTGCTGCAGTAAAAAGCGCACACAACTCAAGCCGCTGGCTCCAAGGCCAACGACGGCATAACGTTGTTGTGGCTGCAATTTACTCACTTTGTCCTCTCATTCTTTGCTCGTTCGTTCTAGCGCACCTTGAGGGTGGCTAAACCGATTAATACTAAAATCAACGATATAATCCAAAACCGCACAATCACTCTGGGCTCTGGCCAACCTTTTAATTCATAATGATGATGGATTGGCGCCATTCTAAAAATACGTTGGCCGCGCAACTTGTAAGAGCCCACTTGTAAGATCACCGAAACGGTTTCCATCACAAATACGCCCCCCATGATCACCAAAAGCAACTCTTGACGAACCAATACCGCTACTACACCTAAAGCGGCGCCCAACGCCAAGGAACCCACATCGCCCATGAAGACTTGCGCCGGATAAGTGTTAAACCATAAAAAGGCTAAACCCGCGCCCACCATGGCGGTACATACCACCACTAACTCGCTAGCAGCCGGTATATAAGGAATAAATAGGTAGCTGGAGAAGTTAACGTGCCCAGTCAAGTAGGCGATTAAGGCAAACGCAGAAGCCACCATCACACTGGGCATAATGGCTAAGCCATCTAAACCGTCAGTTAAGTTAACTGCATTGCTGCTGCCAACAATCACCAAATAAGTCAGCGGGATAAACAACCAACCTAGCTGAGGCATGATGTCTTTAATGAACGGTAATACCAATTGGGTTTGAGCGGCCGAATCGGCACTCCAGTACAAATACAAGGCTACCACCAGGGCAACCACCGACTGCCAAAAGTACTTCCAACGGGCAATCAAACCGGCCGAATCTTTGCGGATCACCTTGCGGTAATCGTCAACAAAACCAATGGCACCGTAGCTGCCAAAAACAAACAGCATCACCCATACATAGGGATTATCTAAACGTGCCCACAACAAAGTTGATAAAAACACCGAAGCGATGATCAGTACTCCGCCCATGGTCGGAGTACCAGACTTACTGAGATGAGACTCGGGACCGTCATTACGAACGGTTTGACCGATCTGTAACAACTGTAAGCGACGGATTAATTTTGGCCCCATCCATAAACCAAACACTAAAGCCGTTAAAATGCTTACAATTGCTCGAAAAGTTAAATACGCAAATAGCGAAAATCCACTAAAGTACTGCTGCAGATACTCCGCCAACCAAACTAACATGGCAAACCCTTTTTAAAATGTTGCTGTAACTGTTGAACGACTTTTTCCATGTGGGTCGAGCGGGACCCTTTAACTAACACTAAACAGGCTTGTTCAGCTTGCTGTTCTAAAGCGGCAATCAACTGCTTGGTAAGAATGTCATGGTTGTCGAACGCTAATGAAGTAAGGCCCATTTCTGCCAATACCTCATCAAAAGACGCGCCATAAGAATACAAGCTGATGTCTCTGTCAAGTGCTTGATCAATTAACTCTTGATGCGCCTGTTTGGTTTGCTTGCCCATCTCTCCCATGGCCCCAGCGATTAGGAAGCGCTTACCTTCAAAACCCGCCAAAATGTTAATTGCGGCTTTAAAAGACGCAGGGTTTGCATTGTAACTATCGTCAATTAAGTCAATATTGCGGGTTAAAGACTGAAGGTTTAAACGACCGGGAACAGCCGCCATAGAGGCTAGACCTTGCTGCACCTGATTTAAGCTGGCGCCCATATTTAATGCTAAAGCACTCGCCGCCACGGCGTTCTTCACATTATGCAAACCAGCTAAGTTAATCTGCAGCTCAATTTGCCCCATTGGGCTATGTAAGTTAAAGCGACTGCCTTGCAGCCCCAAAGCTTGAATATCGCTGGCGTAATAATCAGCCGCCGTATTATCTAAGGAGAAGTGTTGCACTTGAGCAGGCATGGCCGCCTGATCGAGATAATCTTGATAATCGCTGGCATATTCGCATAAGGCCAGCTGCTCTGCGCCTAAACCACCAAACAATTCCGACTTGGCTTTAAGCACCCCTTGCTGCGAGCCGAAACCTTCAATATGGGCCGCCGAGACATTATTAATTAACGCGACTCTAGGCTGTACCAGCTTAACCGTATAGGCGATTTCACCGATATGATTGGCACCAAGCTCTAATACCCCCAATTGATGCTGCTCGGTGGCTCTTAATAAAGACAAAGGCACCCCAATATCGTTATTAAAGTTGCCTTGGGTAGCCAATACTTGGAAAGCTTGCCCTAAGATGGCGGAGCTCATCTCCTTGACGGTGGTTTTGCCGTTACTGCCAGTAATAGCACAGCAGGTTAAGTTTAGTTTCTCACGAACATAGCTGGCGAGTAAGCCCAGGGCGATACGCGTATCTGCCACCACTAGCTGTGGCAAAGGCAGCGTTAACGGCCGCTCCACCAATAAAGCAGCCGCACCCTGCTCTAATGCTTTATCGGCAAAATCATGAGCATCAAAACGCTCACCCGATAGGGCAATAAATAAAGCCCTAGGCATAGCATTACGGGTATCGGTACTAATCGCGTCAATCACGCAGTCCTCGCCAAGCAAGCGAGCATCTAAAACTTGAACGAGTTCAGCAAGGCGTAACGCTATCATAGCGACACCTCCACTAACGATTGAACCAACTCGCGTTCATCGTAGTGATGGGCCTTAGCGCCAATTATTTGGTAATTCTCGTGGCCTTTACCAGCGACCAAAATCACATCGTGTGCTTGAGAATGGTCAATAGCGTAGGCAATCGCTTCACGGCGCTGGTGAATCACCGATACTCTAGAACCTTGTTCAAAGCCCAGTAGAATGTCATCAACAATGGCTTTAGGATCTTCGAAACGTGGATTGTCATCGGTCACGATGACTCTATCGGCCTTCTGCTCAGCTACCTTCGCCATCAGTGGGCGCTTGCCTTTATCGCGGTCACCACCGCAACCGAAGATACAAATCAACTCACCGCGACAATGCTGGCGCAGCGCAGTTAACGCCTTATCCAAGGCATCCGGTGTGTGCGCGTAATCCACCACCACCGAGCGTTTACCGGTAAATAACTCCATTCGCCCAGGAACTGCGTTTAACTTGGCTAGCTGCCCCACCATACTATGTAAGTCGAGACCTAGATGATTTAAACAGGCTATGGCGGCGAGCAGGTTGTCGGCATTAAAGCGCCCTAATAAGGGACTATGAAAAGCCAGTTTTTCGTGCTGAGCTTGCGGGCTAACCAAATAGCCGCTAGCACCTAACTCACTAAACTGTAAATCGATGATTTGCCAATCGGCTGCGCTATCTTCCAAAGACAATGAACGGGCTGAAGGATAATGCTGTAATAGTTGCTTACCAAAGCCATCATCGGCGTTAATCAGGCGACAATCTAGGCTGGGCCAATCAAACAAAGCCTGCTTAGCCCGACCATATTCAGCCATACTGCCGTGGTAATCGAGGTGGTCACGACTCAAGTTAGTAAAAATGGCCACGGTAAAGGGGACAGCTGCGACTCGCTGCTGCACCAAACCATGTGATGAAATTTCCATAGCCACTAAATCGAAGCCTTGCTGATGCATGGCACGTAGCTGGCGCTGAATAGTGATGGCATCGGCGGTGGTATTGGCAGAAGCCTGCAACTCGCCTGGTTTACCATTTCCCAATGTACCCATCACCGCAGCAGAACGCCCGCTCAGGTTAGCTAAATTAGCAATTAAATGGGTGACCGTACTCTTACCATTGGTACCAGTAACACCAATTAAGGTCAGCGGGTTACCTTGAGGGAAATAGGCCGCAGCGGCTAATTGCGATAACTGCTGGCTCAAACGCCAAAATCCAATACATGGAACCTCACCAAGCCAATCAATTTTTCCATGGTCTTTTTCTTCATCGGCTTCGGCAATCACCGCCACTGCACCTGCGGCCAAGGCTGAGTCGATATAAGCTCGCCCATCTACCTGATGGCCGCGAATCGCAACAAATACATCACCAACGTTAATGTCCCGGCTGTTCAATGATAAATCTTTGAACTCAATATCCGGCGCGCTGATAATCGCAAATTTAGCCAACAAGGCTGACAACTTAGGTATTACCATGATCAGCTCCTTGTAACTGGACAACCTGACTACCCTGCTCATCGGGTGCGACGTTCAAATACTGCAAGCCCCCCTGCATCACCTTAGAGAACACCGGTGCGGCTACATCACCACCGTAGTAGTGATCGGTTTTTGGCTCATTCACAAATACCACTATCGCTAGTTTGGGGTTGCTCACCGGTGCCACACCAGCAAAAATCGCTACATAATCATCACCATAACCGCCACGTACTGCCTTACGGCTAGTGCCAGTTTTGCCTGCTACTCGATAGCCTGGTACCGCCGCTTTTTGCCCAGTACCACCGTCTTGTATTACCGATTCCATCATTTGCAGAACGGCTTTGGCCTTGCTTTCTTCAAATACCCGCTCACCGGCAACAGGCTTTTCTAATTTAATTACCGAGGTAGGGCGGAAAATGCCACCAGAGCCCATAGTCGCGTATGCTTGGGCTAACTGTAAGGGGGTGACCATTAAGCCGTAACCAAAAGATAGGGTAGCGAGCTCAAAGTCTGACCAACGACGGCGCTGCGGCATTTGGCCGCCAGACTCACCGACTAAGCCTAAGCCTGCGTCATTACCAAAACCCACTGCGTAGAAAGTATCCAACATGCCTTCTACACCGACCTTCAGCGCTAGTTGACTGGTGGCCACGTTACTGGACTTTTGAATCACCTTGGTCAGATTGATTTCACCATAATTACGTGAATCGCGAACCCGACGACCTCCAATTTGCATCCAGCCGGGATTAGTATCAATGGTGCTGCTTACCGATATTTGATCTCGTTCCAAAGCCGCTATTACCGATAAAGGCTTCACTGTAGAACCGGGCTCGTAGCTATCGGTAATCGCTCGGTTACGATAGCGGTAACTCTGGAACTGCTTACGATCGTTGGGATTAAATGAAGGGCTGTTTGCCATGGCCAACACCTCACCGGTGTCGATATCTAATACCACCACGCTGCCAGAAGTGGCTTTAGTTTCCGCCACTGCTTTTTTTAACTCACGATAAGCGATGGCTTGGATCCGCTGGTCAATGCTTAGGGCAATATTTTGCGCCGGTTTAGCTTGCTGAATTACCGCCAAATCTTCTACCACGCGACCTTTACGGTCTTTTCGCACTTGGCGTTTACCCGGCTCTCCGGTTAACCAATCGTCATAACTGCGCTCGATGCCTTCCAAACCATGATCATCAATATTGGTAAAACCAACAAGGTGAGCACTCACTTCTCCGGTGGGATAAAAACGGCGGGACTCAGGCTTAAGATAAACCCCTTTAATTTTGAGTTTTTCAACATAATCGGCCACCGCGCCGCTAACCTGACGCTGTAGATATACAAAGCGACGCTTCGGATTGCTCACCCGAGCCTGCAAACTCTCTACATCAATATCAAGCACCTTGGCTAAGGCCGCCCACGCTTCGGTATTCTCGAAACTGTTTTGCTCAACCACGTGTTTGGGATCGGCCCAGATGGCTCTAACTGGCACACTCACGGCCAGTTCATGACCCAAGCGGTCAGTAATAATGCCACGCTCTGAGTAAGCAGTTTTGGTGCGAATCGAGCGGAGGTCACCTTCACGAAGCGCTTGCTCGGGAGCAATCACCTGAATAAACGCAGCCTTAACCACCAAAGCAGTAAATACGAGACAAACCACTGCCATCACCAGCATGTAGCGCCAATGAATAAACAGTTTTTGCTTGCTTCCTTTACTGCTCATTAGTTTTTTATTACCACTTGTTCTTCAATTTTGGGTCGGTGCATGCCTAAACGCTTCTTGGCGATACTTTCCACTCGGCTATGTTCAGCCAAGGCATTTTGTTCTATTAATAGATGCCGCCACTCTACATTTAAATCATCGCGGCTCATCATTAAGCTTTCACGCTGTTCCACAAACATCCGCGTATGGTGAGTAGTCCACACCACACAAAAAGCCGAAACCACTACCAACAACAGCAACAACACATGTTGTTTATTGCGCCATAAATCTTTAGCGATCGCCCGTAGCAAATTAGGTTGGCGACTCAACTCTTCCATTACAAACGCTTAGCCACTCGCAATACTGAACTCCGCGCACGCGGGTTGCGACTAATCTCTTCAGCGCTGGGTTTAATCGCTCGCCCAAGGCTTTTCAAATAACGACCACCGGCTAACTGCGCTTCGGTTAACGGTAAACCTCTGGGAAATTGCTGGCCTTGCTCTTGTTTACGAATGAAACGCTTCACCATGCGATCTTCTAGAGAATGAAAGCTAATCACCGCTAAACGACCGTCAGTGGCCAGACAGTTCATCGCCCCTAACAAGGCCTTATCGATTTCATCCAGCTCGCTGTTAATGTAAATACGAATAGCCTGAAAACTGCGGGTCGCTGGATGCTTATGCTTGTCTTTCACCGGGCAGGCTTGGTCAATAATTTTGGCTAGCTGCAGAGTGCTGGTAAGTGCTTGCTCTTGCCTTGCGTTGACAATGCCGTGGGCAATTCGCTTGCCGAACTTTTCTTCGCCAAAGGTTTTAATCACCCACGCAATATCTTCCTCGGCCGCCTCACTAAGCCACTGAGCGGCCGTTTGCCCTTGTGAGGTATCCATCCGCATATCCAGAGGGCCGTCGCGTAAAAAACTAAAGCCACGCTCGGCGTCATCTAACTGAGGAGAAGACACGCCCAAATCCAGCAATACACCGTCAATTTTTTTCGCTAAGCCTAACTCGGTAATGTATTGCTCAATTCCTGAAAATGGACCATGAACAATTTGAAAGCGAGGGTCATCAGCAAACTGCTTGGCCGCCTCAATGGCACGCGGATCCCTATCAATGGCAATTAACCGACCTTGTGGCCCAAGCTGTTGCAATATGGCGCGGCTATGTCCCCCTCGGCCGAAGGTTCCATCTACATAAATGCCATCTTCTTTGATGGCCAAGCCGTCGATACACTCTTGCAACAGTACCGAGGTATGTACAAATTCAGTACTCATTTAAAGTGAAAAACCTTTTAGGTTGTCAGTTAACATATCAACTTCCTCTTCTAGGGCTATATCTGCGGCAATTTGTTGTTGCCACTGCGCTTCTGACCACAACTCAAACTTATTAAGTTGGCCAACCAGCATAATTTTTTTCTCCAAACTCGCATGTTGGCGTAGTGGAGGCGGAATTAATAAACGACCATTCTTGTCCATCTCACAATCATCGGCGTAACCCAATAGCAAACGCTGCAATCGACGCTCCGCAGGATTCATACTGGATAGGCGTTTCAGTTTACGTTCTATCTCTTCCCACTCAGCTAAGGGGTAGAGCAATAAGCAGCGATGATTGATATCAATAGTGCACACCATATGTCCGTTGCACTCGTCCATCAGCCACTCGCGATAGCGCGTCGGCATGGTTAGCCGCCCTTTCGCGTCGAGGTTGATTGAACTGGCACCGCGTAACATCAGTGTTAATTCCCCATTTATCCCTAAATATTCAGTTGCTGATTGAGTAGATCCACTATGATCCACTTTATCCCACAATTCACTAAGTTTAAGGACGAGTCCTACCCTTTGCAAGCGACCTTGAGCAAGAAAATGAACAAAAATCCATCAGTGATTATTCAAGTGGGTCTAAGGACTTGATATTCCAC
>NZ_JBNKPP010000294.1:0-5543 GCF_050295395.1 Agarivorans sp. | reverse complement strand
ATGCAGGTAACCACCGCTACCCCAAGCTGACTGTTAATGCTAATGATTACCGACACCGCAATTGGCATGGTTTTTTGGCTGGCGGTAAACAGCACCGCTAAACGCTTGGCTCTGGGTAAAGCACACAGTTGACTGGCGTACCAACTCACTACTAGCAGAGCAATATGTAAGGCGAGGCAGGCAAGGCTAATGCTCAGTAAGCTACTGGCAGTTAAGGCTAGCAGCGCACCTTGGCTAGCCGACAAAGTTAGCCAGACTCCGGCAATCACCAGCAAACTAGGCAGTACGCCCAGTGTTTTCCATAAGCCTTGTTTAACAGCATAGTGGCGTAGTAGTAGGCCTATTAGGAAGGGGGCTAAGACAATTTGTAGTAGTTGTAAAAACAAGTCCCAGCCTTTCACTCCCACTTGTTGGCCTAAGAGCAAACTCAAACAGAAGGGAATGCTGAGGATCCCCAGAAAGTTGAGACTAAGGGTAAAAAATAACGACCACTGAGCATTGCCGTGAGTTAAACGGGTTAATACGATGCAGGACGACAGCGTGGGTGGAACCGCGCTCATCACCAACAAACCAATCAGTAACTCCTTGGATAGCGGTAGCCATAAATACCCCAGCCAACCAAGTAGTGGCGCCAGCACTAGGTTAATTACTAAGCTCAAGCTAAAGGCGGTTTTATAGCCTTTGCCGAGGCGCAGCTCGGCACTAGAGGTTTGCAGGCCATTGATTAAAAATATGCCAGCCACCATCCAAGGTAGCAAACCTAGCTGATTAAGATAAGCACCGGGAGCGGGGGCTAAAACCGAGATAATGATGGCGATAATCAAGCCAAAGGGAAGTAAGTAAATAATAGTGAATATCCTCTATGGGTTTGCTGGTAAGGTGGTTAGCTTGCGGCCTTGTTGTCGCCAAGCTTGTCTAGAAGCTGCTCGGCTAGGGTTTATCTTCTGGCGCAGCTGCGCTTTGCCCTGCGCCATATTGCGGACTCGCTCGTAGAGCTTGCTCATTTGTCGCCCTTGCTTTGCGGCAGTGGAGGCCAAGCCCATTTGGGCTGCAGCGCTTCTAGTTGTGCCGCTAGCCTGAGTAAGCGCGCTTCTTGATGCCAGTCGGCAATCAATTGCAGACCAATCGGCGTGCTTGAACTGCAGGGGCGAACTGGCACATTCAGCGCCGGGTTACCAGCCATGTTAACCCAAGCGGTAAATGCGGCATGACCTCGGGGCCCCACCGCTTGCCCAGCAATAGTGCTGGGGTAGGCTTGTTCTAGTGGCCAAGCAAGCGCGGCAATCGAGGGCATTAACACGATGTCCCAGTGCTTAAATAGCTGTTTCACTTGCTGTCTAAATAGCAGTACTTGCTGCCAAGCCCGCATAATATCAACGGCGCTGTATTTACCTCCTTGGCTGGCTAAGTGCTGGTATTTTGTTTGGCTGGATGAGGCCACTTCGGGGAGTTCGTCAAACACAAAAGCGAGGCCAACTTCGGCTAAAATGGGCCAAAATTGATTAAAAAAGTCGAGATCTAACGGCAGCGCGGCTGTTTCTACGTGATGGCCTAAATGCTTTAGTTGTTCTGCCACTTGACGATTGTCGGCGCGAATTTGTGGCTCTACCGGGTGCCTCTGTAACTGTTCCACAGCCAGTATTTTTAAGCTGCTACTGGGCGACGGCTGTAGGGCACAAGAGTAATCCTGCTCGCCGATCACCGACAGTAATAGACTGAGATCTTCTACCGAGCGAGCGATGGGGCCAGCTACCTCAAAATCAAACATGAAGCGGGGCAAGCCGTCTTTTCTGCTGATGAGCTCAGCGGTAGGTTTTAAGCCATATAAACCAGTGTGGGCGCAGGGGCGGCGAATCGAGCCTCCGCCATCGGTGCCCAGCGCACAGGCGGCTAAGCCACTGGCCACCGCCGCGACGCTACCACCGGAAGAGCCGCCGGGGGTGAGTTGCCTGTCCCAAGGATTGCAGGTGCTGCCAAAATGCGGATTGCTAGTAATGCCGTCGCTGGCAAATTCAGGCAAGTTGGTTTTACCAATAATCAACATGCCAGCCTGTTGGCATTGGGCCACGCAATATTCACTGCTTGGCTGCACTAGCCTGGCTAAGCTGGCATTCCCCCAGCTGGTGGGCATGCCAGCCACATGCAAGTTATCCTTAACCGCCAAAGGGATGCCGTCGACAGGGCTTAAAGGGCGTCCCTGCTGCCAGCGTTGGGTGCTTTGTTCTGCTTGGCTTAGTAGCAGCGGATTAAGGTAGATATAGGCATTTAAGCTGGGGTTTTGCTGCTCAATCGCAGTAATCACTTGCTCGCATACTTGGCTTGGAGTGAATTGGCCAGAGCTAAAGCCCTGGCTGAGTTGCGCCAAGCTTAAGCGCCATAGCGGCGCCTGCTCTACAGATGCTGGGGTAGCCATATTACTAGCTCCGGTAACAGCATAATCAGCATAACAAACAGCATCATAATACATACGTAGGGCAGTGCTCCCCACATCACATCGCGAATATCACCGCCGTCTTTACGCACGCTGTGTACCACAAATAGGTTCATGCCTACTGGTGGAGTAATTAAAGCTACTTCACACATCAGAACGATGAAGATGCCATACCAAATAGGGTCAATTCCTAAGCTGGTGACCACCGGATAGGTAATGGGAATGGTCAATACCTGCATCGATAACACATCCATAAACATGCCTAATAGCAGGTAGAAGCCAACCAAGATCAGTAGCAAACTAAACGGTGATAAACCGAGAGAGACGACACTCTGAGTGAGTTGGTCGACGATGCCGGTTAAACTAATGGTTAAGTTAAGAATGAAGGCGGCGGTAATAATCAGCAGAATCATGCCCGAGATCTGCGCGGTTTGGCGAAAACAATCGAGGAAGAACTGTTTGCTTATGGCTTTGTGAGCGTAAGCAAAAGCTAAAGCGGCCATTACGCCTAGCGCTGCCGACTCGGTGGCGGTGGCTAAGCCGCTGTAGATGCCGCCCATCACAATGCCAAATACCACCAAGGGCGGAACTAGGTGTTTAGATAGGCGAATTTTCTCGGCTAAACTCACCGAGGCTTCTTGGTTGTTCACTTCGTTACGATTAGACAGCGCGATATAAATAATAAAACACAGGGTGAGCAATAGGCCAGGCACTAGCCCTGCTAGAAATAGCTTACCAATGGAGTTATTGGTGAGTGAGCCGTACACCAGTAAGTTGACACTGGGCGGGATTAATATTCCCAAGGTACCGCCTGCGGCTAGGGTGCCTAAGGATTTACGCATACAGTAGTTGCGTGCTTGCAGTGAGGGCAGCGCCACGGTGCCCACGGTGGCAGCGGTGGCCACCGATGAACCGGAAGTGGCTGCAAACAGCGCCGAAGTACCAATGTTAGAATGTAGCAAGCCACCGGGAAGGCGTCCCATCCAAGCCGACATGGCTAAATACATGCGGTCGGCAATGCCACTGCGTAGCAGTAATTCACCGAGTAATACAAATAAGGGAATCGCGGTGAGTACTGGGTTGTTTAATACGCTCCAGACTACGGCGCCCCCGGTAGAAACAAAATAAGGGCCAAAGGCGACTAGGCCTCCAATCAAACCCGCGCCGGCCATCACCACTGCAATTGGCAGGCCGATGACCATGAGCAACAACATCACGGCAAAACCGATGCTGGCAGCGAGAATACTCATGCTTTTTCTCCTAATAGTGAGCTTGCTTCGATGTCGTTTTGGCTTCTTGAGTTAAAGTCGTCCATTTCCTGAGCCACTTCTTCCAAGACCCCTTTAGGACCGAACTGCTGATTAAGTTGCTGAAGATCTTTGTTAAACAGTAACAACATGGCTTTGCCAACCAGCAATAGCGAAATTAAGCTAAACAGCGCTAGAGCGGCAAACCAGGCACCTTGCGGCCAAATTAAAGGGGTGCTCCAAGCGGTGGGCGCGGTGCTGCCGTACTCTTGGGTTTCCTGAATAATCTGCCAACTCACGTAAAATAAAAAGCAGGCAAATAGACTTAAACTGATAATCGATAGCAGGTTAAATAGGCTGCGTAGCCACGTGGGGTATTTGCTGTAGAGTAAATCAATCCGCATATGGCTGCGGCCAATCAATGCCGAACTAAACGCCAAGCAAGCGCCGAGCGCCAAGGCGTAGCCACTGAGTTCATCAATACCCTGCAGCGATAGGTTGAAGAACTTACGTAATAGGGTTTCAAGTACAATTAATAACGATAGCAGCAAGAAAATGCCGCCAAAAACGATATTGGTGATGTTATCTAGACGTTTCAACACTAACGATACTCCTGTCTTCGTGAAGAGGGGCTTCGCCCCTCTTAATTCAGTGTTAGTCTTTCATTGCTGCCGTCCATTCGGCGGAACAGCTGGGGTTAGACTGGTCACAGATTTCCGCCCAAGTGGGGTAAGATACCTTCATCACCGTCTCCGATACGGTTTTTAGATCTTGTTCTCGAACTGGAACCTTGACTAGGTCATAGCTAGTGAGGTTGTCGCAGGGTTTTTCACCCACATTACAGCGCAGTGATTCTTTATAAAGATCTTCAGAGTAGCCCCAAATATCTTTCACTAGCTGGTCGAAAGACGCTTGTAAGGTGGCTTGTTGCTGGTCAGATAGTTTGTTCCAGGTATTAAGGTTAATACCGTAGCCATTCATACCGAGTTGAAAACCAATCGGTAACATGTGGGTGGATACTTCAGGCCAGCCTGCAGTATTGGCAGAGCTGGTGCCAGTAATGGCACAGTCAATCACCCCTAAAGCTAAGCTTTGGTGTACGTCACCAAAGCTAATAGGAATGGGAACGCCGCCAATCGACTCAACAAACTTAGCGAGGTTTTGGTCATAAACGCGCACCTTTAAACCGGCTACATCTTCTAGGTTGCTAATAGGATGGTTACAAAATAGTACCTGAGGACCAAACGGCCATAGGCCTAACAGTTTGGTATTGAAGCGCTCCTGTAAGCGTTTATCTACCACCGCTTGGTATTGGCTAATGGTATGTGCACCCGCTGCATAAGTGGGGTTAAGACCAACTAAATCTAGGCCCAAAATGGTCGGTTCATCACGCGATACTTGGGAAAGACGTAAGGAGATCAAGTCAAACATTCCCGACTTCAGTACTCGTAGTTGCTCGGTATCTTTAATGCCGGTGGTGTCGGCTGCTTTATAGTTGACCTTTAGTGGCAGGCCACTTGTTTCTGCAAGGTGTTCAAAGAAGGGTTGTTCAAGGTTTTTTTGAATCAAACCAGTGGCCATGGGTTGGCCCATCACGCGTAGTTCAATTGCATCATCGGCTTTGGCAAGGGTGGCGACCAAGCCAGTAGCGAGGGCGGCGGAAACCAGTAGTTTTTTCATTATTAACTCCATTTAATAGCTTATTTTCCAGATTATTATGTATATATAATTATATTTTAAACCTAACAAGCTAAAGCAGGGTTTGTGCCATTGGTTGAATTTTGTTTTTTTTCAATGGTTTATGTTTTTGGTGTGAATTTTAAGATAAATACCAGTATAAAATTGCACTGGTTTGGTGCTTTTGT
>NZ_JBNKPP010000293.1:0-3490 GCF_050295395.1 Agarivorans sp. | reverse complement strand
ATGCTGTAAAACGGTTAAACAAGTTGCCCCATGGTTTTATGTGTATCGCTTACAGCACTGCTTAGTCATTTCGAATGCAAAAAAATACCGCCCTAGGTGGGCGGTATTCTATGAGTGCAAAACTTAACCCGAGTTAAGTTGTTATCACTGCAAATTACTTTTTAGCAGGCTCAGCAGCAGGAGCCGCTTGTGCTTTCTCAATTGATTTCAGTTCAACTTCAAAAATCAGGGTTGAGTTTGGTGGAATAGTACCAGTATCGCGGTCGCCATAAGCTAAGTTTGCAGGGATAACAAACTTGTACTTAGCACCAACAGGCATTAACTGTACGCCTTCGGTCCAGCCTGGAATAACGCGGTTTAATGGGAACTTAGCCGTTTGACCACGCTTGTATGAGCTATCAAACTCAGTACCGTCAAGCAGTGTACCTACGTAATCCACTTCTACAGTGTCTTCAGCCGCTGGCTTGTCACCAGAACCTGGTGTTAACACTTCGTATTGCAGACCCGATTCAGTGGTCACTACGCCAGGCTTAGCTTTGTTTTCCTCGAGGAACTTTTTACCATCCTCGATGTTTTTCGCAGCAATGGCTTTAGCTTGTTCTGTACGTTTGTCGTTTAACTTTTTATCTAAACCTTGAAGAATGGTTTGCATTTCTTCTTCGGTTAATTTCAGTTGATCATTCAGACCGTTAGTAAAACCAGTCACGATCAGCGCACGGTCAACTGGCAGGCCTAATTCTTCTTGCTCTTTGATATGGCCAGACATATAACGACCGATTGAAGCGCCAACACTGTAGGCTTCTTTTTGTGCTTCAGTCGTTAATTCAACATTTGTGCTTGCATTTGTTGCTTTTTCTTCTTGATTACAAGCAGATAGGCCAATAACAGCCAATGCAACTAACGATAATTTATAAATCGATTTCATTAAAGCTTCCTCAGCATCCTCAAGCGGTTACAATAACCTAAGCGCGACAACTGTATACTAGTTATCTGGGTTATACCAACTAGATTCTGTTATGTGTTAACTGTGATTAATCTCACTCTACCGGACTAGAGACACCAACTTTAGGAGCAAGTTCATGAAGAAAACCCTACTGCTGGTATTTTGCACACTTTTTTTAGCGGCCTGTCAGCCCAAAGCCGATGATATTCGAGTGCTTTCACAGGAACCCTCATACAGCGCGAGCCTCTCTAGCGACGGCAATATCGCCATTGTCGCCACCCAAAGCCAAGGGGTGCAATGTTGGGACTTAATCACCCACAGCCTCAAGTACCAATGGGTACATGGCGACCTCAACACTGGCGTCACGGCCACCGCCATTTCCCCTAACGGCGAGTTCGCCGCCTCGTTAAGCCGCGATTCAGTTGCCCTATGGACAATAGCCGACGGCAAATCCCGCGGATGGTGGTCGCTGCCCGCCTCGGGTGAGAGTGTAGCGGTAGCTAACAATGGCGCCTTACTGATTGGTTTGAACGATGGCAGCGTGATGTCGCTCAATGCGGCCAAAACCGCATTGATAAAATTTTTAGGGCATAAGGAAAGAGTGAATACGGTTGCGCTTTCCGCCGATGGACGTATTGCCCTGTCAGGCTCCAATGATATGCAAGCTATCCTGTGGCAGGCGCAAACGGGGCAGCCTATCCACACTTGGGATATAGGTAGCCGAGTAACTAAGGTGGCACTCAACGACAGCGGCACATTAAGCTTTACCAATGGCAGTACCAATGAGGCGAACATTTGGGACAACACTAATGGTAAGCTGTTAAATCAATTAGAGATTAAACGTCGGCAAATGACCTTCTCGGCAGTGCGTTTCGCCAAGCAAGACACTCAGTTGCTCACAGGCACGCCCGCGCGCGAAGTCATACTCTGGCAACGCCAAACGGGTAAACCTATTGCTAAGTGGCAAATTGCGCTGACTAAAAACAGCCAAAACCGAGGAGCCGTTGTATACTCTGTGGCAATTCGAGATACCAATAAAGTGGTTAGTATCAGTAGCCAAGGCCTAGTTGAGACTTGGCAGGAGTAGAGGTTAGTCATGCAAGGCGTACAAGAACAGATTGAAGAGCTGCAAATGAAATTGGCTTTTCAAGAGCTCACGGTCGAAGAGTTAAACCAAGAGGTCATTAAGCTGAACCAGCTCATCGCCAATCAGCAACATCAAATTCAGTTATTGATTGGTAAGTTAAAGGCGATGGAACCCAGCAATATTGCGACCCAAGCAGAAGAAACGCCACCACCCCATTATTAATTTGATAACGGATAATGGGTAACAAAATCCGCTAACAACACTATGGCCACTAAATATCCAGGGAATGCGATGTTTAAAGATGAGATGTTACAAGCGCCCAGTCAGCCACTGCCAATCGCTTTGGTGGGTGAAGCCATTTTAAAAGAGCACGCCATTGAAGTACGCGACTTCGACACGGCCTTGAGTCAATTAGCTGAGCAGATGGCGCTGAGCATGGTGGCCGCCAAAGGCGTTGGTATTGCCGCACCGCAAGTGCACAGCCCGCTAGCACTGTTTATCATGGCATCTCGGCCGAACGAGCGTTATCCCGATGCGCCGCTAATGGACCCTGTCGTGGTGGTCAATCCACAGATCTTGTCTGCCTCTGCTGAATTAGTTAGCGGTGAAGAAGGCTGCTTATCGGTTCCCGGTCAAAGGTTTAGCATTTGGCGCCACCAGACGATTGTCGTGCGCTATCAAGATCTTGCAGGCCAATGGCAACAGACTGAGTTAACAGGTTTTATTGCTCGTATTTTCCAACATGAGTTTGATCATCTACAAGGGATCACTTTGCTAGAGCGTTCACAAATGCCGGAGCAAACAGTAATGGCGCAAGCAGGTAATCATCAGGCATGAACAGCACCTTCATTCATTCTTTAATCAGACCCACAATCAGCACACTACTGTTCGCGGCCATTTTAGGCTCGAGCGGCTGTGCCTATAACAGTATTTTTATCAATTATCCGGCGCAAATTGCACCGATAAAACAAGAGCTCAATACCGCAACGCCCATGGCGGATATCGAGAAATTAGCCAGCAATATCCAAGGTAACGATGGCCTACTCTACGCTCAAGAAGCAGGACGCGTGGCACAGGTCGCCGGAGATTTTGCCAGCAGCCGTAAGTACTATCAGCAAGCGGTAGATGCCTATACTGTCTTCGATGACAAAGCCAAGATCAGCGCCAGCGATATAGGTGCAACGGCTAGCAGCTTAGTGTTAAACGATAATGCCATCCCCTATCGCGGCCCTGGCTACGAGCGCATTATGCTGCACCAATATCAAGCCTTGAATTACCTGTTCAGCGGTGACTATCAAGGCGCATTGGTGGAAGTTCGCCGCAGTAATGAGCTGCAAGGCTCTGAGCAGGAACGTTATCAAAAATCGCAAAAATCCGTGCAGGCTATGGCCAATGGCACCATAGATGCTGAAGTGAATAAGCTCGGTCAAGCCGCTGGCACAGTGACCAGCTCCTTCCTC
>NZ_JBNKPP010000292.1:0-53370 GCF_050295395.1 Agarivorans sp. | reverse complement strand
GAGTCAGAAGGTCCAGATGGCGAAAAAATTGCTGCTGTACCGGGTGAGTGGGAGTCGATTAACAAGGCGACTGCATTATGGACGCGCTCAAAAAGTGATGTGTCTAAAGAAGAGTACAACGAGTTTTACAAGCACATTTCTCACGACTTTGCCGATCCATTAACCTGGGCCCACAACAAAGTAGAAGGTAAGCAGGATTACACCAGTTTGCTTTACATTCCTAGCAAGGCGCCTTTCGATTTGTGGAACCGTGAGCGTCAACACGGCTTAAAACTGTATGTGCAACGTGTGTTTATTATGGACGATGCTGATGAGTTTATGCCGGGCTACTTGCGTTTCGTTAAAGGTGTGTTGGACTCAAATGACTTGCCGCTAAACGTGTCTCGCGAAATTCTACAAGACACCAAAACCACCGCTAACTTGCGCAGCGCTTGTACTAAACGCGTACTGACCATGTTAGAACGCATGGCAAAAAATGACGCAGAGAAGTACCAAACCTTCTGGTCTGAATTTGGTCAGGTGCTTAAAGAAGGCCCTGCTGAAGATTTTGCTAACAAAGAGCAAATTGCTAAGCTGCTACGTTTTGCTTCTACCCATAATGATAATGCCGAGCAAAATGTATCGTTTGCCGATTACGTTGAGCGCATGAAAGAAGGCCAAGACAAGATTTATTATGTGACTGCCGATAGTTTCGCAGCCGCTGCTAATAGCCCGCACTTAGAGATCTTCAAGCGTAAAGGCATTGAAGTATTATTGATGCATGATCGCGTTGATGAATGGTTAATTAGTCACTTGCCTGAAGCAGAAGGTAAGAGCTTGGTGTCTATCACTAAAGGCGACTTAGATTTAGGTGATTTAGATGATGAAGAAACCAAGAAGCAAAAAGAGCAGGATGAGACCGAATACGCCAGCTTTGTAAGTCGAGTTAAAGAAACCCTTGGTGACAAGGTGAAAGACGTGCGTTTAACTTACCGTCTGACTGATACTCCGTCTTGTATTGTGGTTGATGATCATGACATGAGCACACAAATGCAGAAACTGATGAAGGCGGTGGGTCAAGATGTGCCTGAGCAGAAGTACATTTTCGAATTGAATCCACAACACGATTTAATTAAGCGTGTGGCCGATGAGCAAGACGAAGAAAAATTTGCCGAGTGGGCAAGTTTACTGTTGGATCAAGCTACCTTGGCAGAGCGCGGTAGTTTAGAAAACCCTTCTGACTTCATTAAAAAGGTCAATAAGTTACTTTTATAGCCCGGTTTTAGTTGGAAAAGGCGGCCATTAGGCTGCCTTTTTTTTGAGCTAAAATCGCTCGAATACTACTTAGATTACAGTAAAATTGTTTAAGTTTTTGGCAGATCATTGAATTGGGAATTATTAGCATAGAAATAGCTCACAGTTAAATTGTTGGATCATTGCTAGAATGTGAAAAAAAATAATAACAGGCGGCTAACATGCGTTTTGGAATACTGGCTTTAACTATGGCCTGCTTGTCGGTGCAAGCAGCCGATAAGCTTACTCTTTGGAATGCGCACAATCCTTCACAATATCTTGATAGTGCGATACTGCAATTTGAGCAAAACCATAAAATTACCATTGAGAAGAACAACTTTTTATCTGAGCGCTTGCGTGAAGAAGTATTAAATCAGGCGCGCACTAATACGCTACCCGATATCTTATATGTACCCAGCGATTTCGTTGGTATGCATCAACTTATCTCATTAAGCCCGGTGCCAAAAGATTGGATTGCCGAAGATAACCAACAGCGGATCCTAAGTGCGGGATTTACCGATGGCGAGCAGTACGGTGTTCCTTTATTCCAAGGTAATCACTTGGTGCTTTATTATAATAAAAACCTAGTAAAACAGCCGGTAACAAGTTGGTCTGAATTATTGGAACAACAAGCCGCTTTGGCTCAGGACGGGCAGGAAGCCATAGTATGGAATTTTGCCGAAATGTATTGGTTTATTCCCTTTTTAACCGCCTTCGATGGTTGGCCCTTAGACCAAGGAAAAATTACCTTAGATACTGAACCTATGCGTAATGCTTTACGTTATTACAAGGAGCTAAGAGATATTGGTTTGGTAGACCCTGCTTGTAACCATGACTGTAGTGTAGAGCGTTTTAAAAGTGGCGAAGCCGCGTACATGATAAATGGCGATTGGATATACAGTGATTTAAGCCAAACAATGGGTGAGCAACTAGGGGTAAGTATGTTGCCAACTATTCAAGGTAAGGCAATGAAACCGATGTTTTCGGGTTATGTTTTAGCTTTCCCAGGCTTGTCTAAAAACAGCAAAAAATATCAGTCAATCAAAGCATTTACCCTGTATATGCAAAGTGCCGAGGCGCAGGGCATTATTTATGAAGAGGGGGGCTTAATTCCGGCAAACAAGCATCTGTTAAGTCGATATCAGCATAGTCAGTCGGCCAACGATCAGCAGATGTTATTGCAAATGGAGCAGACCAAGGCGATGCCCAGCGCCAAGCAAATGACTATTGTCTGGTTGGCTCTTGAGCGTGGTTTTAGCCGCTATATGGAACACAATTATAGCGTGGAGCAGGCGACCCAATATATGCAATCCATTGCAGATAGAGAAACAGAGAAACGCGGACAGTAACAATGACTATCAGACTGCGGTCTATCACTTTTCTGTTATTAATTTTTGTGGCGGTTGTCCCGGTATCGGTGCTGTCTTTTACCTTATATAAGCAAATGTATAATTTTGTTTATAGGTCGGTAGATAGCCGTTTGGCAGCATCGGCCAACCAAATTGCGGCGGAGCTGCGTCATAACAACGAAATATTAACTAGTGGTTTGCGTTTGCTGTCTGAGCAAGATGCCATCGTTAAGGGCATTGATGACCTGCTGTATTCCATTCATTTACCGGATGTACTGTCCAACTTTGTTTTAGATGCTCCTTTAATCGAATCCTTATATTTAGTGGATGACGACGGTTACGTTGTCGACTCTTACGCGGGTAATATTCTTGCCTTAGAGCGCTCTGGCTTAATATTATCGACCTATACTGGGCCCTTTGAAATTAAAGATATTGCGGCTAAAAGTAGGGTGTTTTTAATCAATGATAATGCGCTGGTAGCCAAGGGCGGCAAGCATAAAGCCTTGGCCTATGTCGTACCTATTTATTCTGATAAAGCCATCGACCATATTACCGTTAGTGGCTACCTTGTGGCCATTGTGCCAATTTATAAGCTGGCAGAGTTGGTACAAGGCAACCTTAATCAAAACGAAAGTTTGGGATTTTTCTATAAACAACAGCAAATAGAAGGCAACTTGATTGATGACTCAGACTACGATGTGGCGCATGCTAGCCGTTTAGTCATCACTGGTCGCAATTATCACAACTCAGTTTGGCTGAAAGTGAAGGTGGGTCAAGGTTTAGAAAGTTTAGCCGAGCAGGTCAGAGCTACTATGGCTCCGGGTATGGCTTCTAGCATCGTAGTTATCGCTATTATCATGGTGGTGATTATGTTGTTTGCCCATTTAGTCGCTCGCGCCTTTGGTCGCTTATATGGCTTAATTCACGATTTTGAAAAGGGCCGGGATTCTGATTGGGTGAGCGACAGTAAGTTAGCCATTCAAGAGTTTGCTGATGTGGCCAGTTTATTGGCACAAATGAAAACTACCATTGGTAAACAGCTACGTACCGTTCAAGACAAAAACCAAGAATTAGCTCGTATAGACAAGTTGCGAGCCGGTTACCTAGAAGAAGTGCAAAACCTTAACAGTCAGCTTGAATACAAAGTAGAGGAGCGCACTCGGGATTTAGAATTGTCGATGGACAACCTTGCCCAAAGTAACTTTTTCTTTCAACAGTTAGTGCAGTTTCGCCGAGTATTGGAAGCTAGCACTGGTAATCGTCAAATCGCGATAGATGCGTTGCGAATACTGGCCATGTGTTTTCCTAATATTGGCTTGATGATTCATCTTCCGCAGTCGCGTGGGCATAGAAGTGTACATGAGTCTCTGTCGGTTGAGGTAGAAGAGTTCGATGAATTACAACTGCAGATAACAACTAAAGCCAGGCAGCGTTGGGATCGTTTTAGCGTCGAACTTAACCAACAATGGGTGAATGTATTTGGCATTCGTTGTGGTGGCGATAGCATGGGGTGGTTATTGATAAACGAGCCTAAGTTAAGTGAAGAAAGCAGTAATCGGATCATGCTGTTTGTGACCGAGTTGAGTGCCTTCTTAGAAAACCGCAGTTTGAATGAAGAGCTCGATTACCTTGCTAGAACTGACTCTCTTACCGGAATAAAAAATCGTAAGGCCTTTGATGAATTGCAATTCACCTTAGAAACGCAGTTAGATGCCGAGGTGTGCATGTTCGTTATTGATGTGAATGGCCTGAAGCGAATGAACGATGAAAAAGGTCATGAAAAGGGCGATAAATTGATTCAATCGGTAGCGGAAGTCTTGGCTGAGTGCTGTGCAGACATTAGTAAAGATTATTTTCGTATTGGTGGTGATGAGTTTGCCATCGTCTTGGCTGGGCCTCAGTTACAGCATACCGAGATGCTGGCCGCACGTTTAACTGCACGACAAAATAATCAGGTGGCAATTGACCTGAATAGCTTTGGCGGTGAACCTTTAGTGAGCTTTTCCTTTGGTTACGCGTCTACCCACGAGGTTGATTTTAGTAGCTTGTATAAACAGGCCGATCAGAACATGTACAGTAATAAGCAGCGTTATTATTCGCGGCTTCGTCAGACTCAACTTTAGTCGAGCTTGACTTGTAGTCTGCGGCTCATCAGTGTAAATTCACGTCTCTTGTAAAAAGCACTAAAACTAAATCAAGGAACAGCAATTATGCGCATTATTCTTTTAGGCGCTCCTGGCGCGGGTAAAGGTACCCAAGCACAATTTATTATGGAGCGTTACGGCATCCCTCAAATTTCTACTGGCGATATGTTACGCGCGGCCGTAAAAGCAGGCACTGACTTAGGTAAAAAAGCCAAAGAAGTGATGGATGCAGGCCAATTAGTGTCAGACGAATTGATTATTGGTTTAGTTAAAGAGCGTATTCAACAAGAAGACTGCCAAAAAGGCTTCTTGTTAGACGGTTTCCCTCGCACCATTCCTCAAGCGGATGCGATGAAAGAAGCGGGTATTAGCATTGACGCAGTGCTTGAGTTTGACGTAGCTGACGAAGAAATCGTTAAGCGCATGAGTGGACGTCGTGTTCACCCTGGTAGCGGCCGTGTTTACCACGTGGTTTACAATCCACCTAAAGTGGAAGGCAAAGACGACGTAACTGGTGAAGACTTGGTGATTCGCCCTGATGATGAAGAAAGCATTGTGCGTGACCGTTTGGCTATTTATCACGAGCAAACCAAGCCGCTAGTGAACTACTATGGAAAAGAAGCAGAGCTTGGTAATAGCAAATACTTCAAACTAGACGGTACTCAATCTGTTGAGGCTATCAGCAACCAATTGGTTGAATTACTTGATTAATTGCTACTGCGAATAACTGAAAAAAGCGGCTTTAGCCGCTTTTTTTTATCCGAGTAAATACCGTAAACTGGTGACTCGCAATTTAAGGAAGTGTGCATGTCAAAAGTCGACAACGAATTGAAATGTGCTGTGGTATTGGTCAACTTAGGTACCCCTGAGCAAGCCACGCCAAGTGCTGTAGCCAGCTTTTTAGGGCGTTTCTTATCAGACAAGCGGGTGGTTAATCTGCCTCGTATACTGTGGTTACCATTATTGTATGGACTAATTTTGCCACTGCGCTCTCGTCGCGTCGCAAAGCTTTACCAGCAAATATGGTTAAAAGGCGGTTCGCCACTGAAAATGTTTAGTGAGCAAATTCGTATCAAGTTAGCTAAAAAACTGGCGGGTAAGTATGAAGTTTATTTGGCGATGACTTACAGTGAACCTGATATTCCTAAGGTAGTGCAGCAAGTATTAGCGGCTGGCCATCAACGGGTATTGTTATTGCCGATGTATCCGCAATATTCGGTATCCACTACCGCGCCAGTGTTTGACAGTTATACGAAGTCCTTAAAAAACACTTATAACATTCCTGAGCTGCGTTTGGTAAAAGAGTATTATGACGAGCCTGCCTATATTGCAGCCCTAGCGCATTCGATAAAGCAGCATTGGGAGCTGACAGCGCGCGGCGAAGTATTGTTGTTTTCTTTTCATGGTATTCCAGAACGTTATGCGCGTAATGGTGACCCGTATCCGCAGCAGTGTGAAGATACAGCGGCGAAAGTGGCAGCCCTACTTGGCTTGAAACAAAGTCAGTGGCGCTTATGTTATCAGTCCCGCTTTGGCAAAGATCCATGGGTTAAACCCTATACCGACCAATTGCTAACTCAGCTTGCAGAGCAGGGCGTTAAATCGGTGGATGTGATTTCTCCGGCTTTTTCGGTGGACTGTTTGGAAACCATTGAGGAAGTCTCTTGTGAGCTTCGCGATGTGTTTATTGAAGCCGGTGGCGAGCAATATCATTATATTTCCGCTTTAAATGACAGCCCCGAACAGGTGGACTTATATTGCCAAATAATCGAAAAGCATACTCAAGGTTGGTAGCCTAATAGAAAGGCCTCACCGCGGTGAGGCCTTTCTATTTAAAGTAGCGCGGTTTTAGCCTTAGCGGCCTTTATTCAGTAACTCTTCAAATTCATAAGGCGACAGAATAAGCCCTTCTTCTTGCTCGTTAGGGAATACCGCCACATACAGTTCATCATTGCTAAGGCCGTCGGTCCAGCGGCTTTTCCACTTCGCTAGGGAGATGGACTCGGGTTTACAATGTTGCCAATCACCGGTCGCCCAAGCGGCAGCAAATTCTTGATTAGGCCATACCGGAACACAATCTTCGTCTTCCGAATTCAACATTACACAGCCATCGTCATCAACTAAGATCCATAATTGCTGTTGTTTACGACTTTCTTTCACTAAGTATTGCAAGCGACTCTCGCTGTCTGCCTGGGCAATGTTTGCTAGTGCATCGGGTTGGTTAGAATTAGCCATCAGTCGTCCTCATTGTTGTTCTCCTTCTGAGAATAATGCAATTGAGTTAAAGGGTCACACAAAATGCGTTTAGCGAGGTTTAACTGGTGATTATTCACGCGGTTTGGCTGTGTCGAGCCTGAATTGTGTGATCTTACGCATTAGGTGTGCGAAGTTTAAGCGAGTTGTGGCATAATGCGCGACCAAATATTTAGTCTCATGTTTTAGTAGCGAGTAGCTGAGCTAAAACTCAACCAAGCGGAATACTACATTGCTTATATCTTCTAATGTCACCATGCAGTTTGGCGCAAAGCCTCTTTTCGAAAATGTATCAGTTAAATTTGGCGAAGGTAATCGTTACGGCCTAATTGGCGCCAATGGCTGTGGTAAATCTACGTTTATGAAGATTTTGGGTGGTGATTTAGAGCCCAGCGCGGGTAATGTCTCTAAAGATCCTAACGAGCGTATAGGTAAGTTGAAGCAGGATCAATTTGCCTACGAAAACAATGCTGTTATCGATACCGTGATCATGGGTTATGAAGAGCTATGGGCAGTAAAAGCCGAGCGTGATGCTATTTATGCTAATCCAGAGATGAGCGAAGAAGATGGCATTCGCGCCGCCGAACTAGAGGCCGAATTTGCCGAAATGGATGGTTACACCGCCGAAGCCCGTGCTGGTGAATTGTTATTAGGTGTGGGCATTCCCATCGAGCAACACTATGGGCCGATGAGTGAGGTGGCACCAGGCTGGAAATTGCGGGTATTGCTGGCTCAAGTCTTGTTTGCCGATCCCGATATTATGCTGCTTGATGAACCGACCAACAACTTGGATATTAATACGATTCGTTGGTTGGAAGGGGTACTAAACGAGCGTAACTGCACCATGATCATCATTTCTCACGACCGTCACTTCTTAAACAGTGTGTGTACTCACATGGCGGATTTGGATTACGGTGAATTGCGTACCTTCCCAGGCTCTTACGATGAATATATGACAGCGGCTACCCAAGCGCGTGAACAAATGTTGGCAGATAACGCCAAGAAAAAAGCACAGATTGCCGAGCTTAAGTCTTTTGTTAGTCGCTTCTCTGCCAATGCTTCTAAGTCAAAGCAAGCGACTTCGCGAGCCAAACAAATTGATAAGATCCAATTGGCCGAGGTAAAACCATCAAGCCGTCAAAATCCCTTTATTCGTTTTGAAGAAGAGAAAAAACTGCACCGATTAGCCTTAGAAGTGGAAGGTTTGGCTAAAGGCTATGAAGAAATGCTATTTAAAGATCTTAACTTCATGGTGGAAGTGGGTGAGCGAATTGCGGTTATTGGCCCTAACGGTATTGGTAAAACCACTTTATTAAAATGTTTAGTGGGTGATACAGAAAGTGAAGGGATGATTAAATGGTCTGAGAATGCCCAAATTGGCTATTACGCGCAGGATCATGCCGCCGACTTTGCTGAAGACAAAACCTTGTTAGATTGGATGTGGCAGTGGGGTAAAGAAGGCGACGATGAGCAGGCGATCCGCGGTACCCTAGGGCGTTTGTTGTTTTCTCAACAAGAAATTCATAAATCGGTGAAGGTGATCTCTGGTGGAGAACAAGGCCGGATGTTGTTTGGTAAGCTTATTTTACAAAAGCCAAACATTATGGTGATGGATGAGCCCACTAACCACTTAGACATGGAATCGATTGAATCCTTGAACTTGGCCTTAGAAAATTACCCTGGCACCTTGATTTTTGTGAGTCACGACCGTGAATTTGTTTCTAGTTTGGCGACCCGAATTATTGAGTTAACCCCAGATGGCGTGGTTGATTTCCATGGTAATTATGAAGAGTACTTGGCTAGCCAAGGTGTTAATGGCTAAGCTGTATTGTTAGTAAAAAAAGCAGCTTTAAGCTGCTTTTTTTAGGTCTGCGTAAATTAAGAGTGCGCTATGCAATGTCTGTTAGCGCATGCCTTCTTGGCCCCATTATAACGACGTCATAAAGGTGCCTTGAGGCTGTACCGGCAGGTATTTTTTGTAGAAGTCTTGATAGCTTGCGGCGGGATCTAAGTCACTAAATAATTTCGGGTACATCGCTTTAGCGTAAAATTGCAGCATGGCTCCATCAAAAATGGTACGGCAAGCACCGTGATAGGCGGCATATAAGCGATTATTTTTGACCGCGCTGAGGGTAGACCAACCAACGCGCTGTTTAAAACCCGTTAAGCGTTGCTTGACGGTGGCTTCATCTATACCTTGGCCGATTAGCATGGCGTCTTCACCACTATTTGTTTCGTAACCGGTGATGACGATGAGCTCGGGATCGGCAGCAAGGATTTGCTCAGGGTTAAGTTTTCCCCACCATTCAACATAAGGAGCGGAAATATTGTCGCCACCTGCAGTAGTGGAGATGCCCCCCCACATGTTTTTGCCAAAAGTGTAACCTATTTCATTTACTCCAGCTGCACCAAACTCAGTGTAAATACGTGGTTTAGGTAACTTGGCAGCGGCAAGACGCTGGGTAATGGCCTCAACATTCTCTTGGTATTCTTTAGCAATTTTGGCTGCACGGTCCGCTTGACCAGTAATGGCGCCGATAATCTGGGTGCTTTTGACATGACGCTCGACCGTTTGGGCGTTGTAATCCACTACCACAACAGTGATTCCAGCACTCTCTAAACGTTCGATATCGCTGCCTAGGCCTTTGAATTGCCAATCAGCTAACATGATTAGGTCGGGATTTAAGCTGATAACTTTTTCCACTGAAAAGGTTTTGGTATCAACCCGTCCAATTGCCGGAATGTCATTTAACGAAGGACGGTAGTTGACATACATCTCCCAGTTCGCTGAGCGAGCTTGCCAGATGTATTTTGCCATGCCGACAACATTATCGTAGGCGGCCTCGGTGCCAATGGCCATATAATCTTCAGGATAGAATCCCACGATAACGCGTTGTGCGGGAGAGTTGAAAGTAACCTCGCGGTCTAGTACATCGGTAATGGTCACCGTTTGGCCAACACTGCAGGTGCTGAATATAACAGCGAATAGGCCGAAGAGTTTGTGAAGCATAATAATCCTTTAATAAGTCATGCTAAGTAGGTTAGTCGGGATGGGCTTGATAAATAGTCGTATCAATTACGATTAAAAGCTTGAACGTATTCTATGTTAAAATATAATGCTCATGCAAATCATTATCATTTGCATGGTGTCGAACTTAGTTACCCACAAACTCAGTACGATTACTTATAAACCGATTAGAGTCGCAAGAGTATTTTACGCCATGAGTAACATACAATTTTGCTCTATATGTGAGTGAACAGAGGATGTTCACTGGCTGTCACCAAAAGTTATAGCATGTTAAATCAACAACTTATCGATGATGCCTTACTTGCTCAGCGGCGCCATGAAAAACGGCGTTGGTGGGTAGTAAGTGGCTTGTTACTTATTTTAGTTTTGTCTTTCCTATTTGATCTAGCCACTGGGCCTTCCATGCTGAGTGTGCTTGATGTAGCCAGCGCGTTGGCTAACTGGCTTGGCATGCCAATTGATGTGGCCGCTACCACCAAAGTTATCGTGACCGACTTGCGTTTACCCATTGCACTGATCGCCATTTTAGTTGGTGGTACCTTGGGAGTAGGGGGTGCGGAAATGCAGACTCTATTGAACAACCCCATGGCGAGTCCTTATACCTTGGGGATGGCCGCCGCTGCGGGATTTGGTGCTGCACTCATGTTGTATCTAGGCTCTTTGGGGCTGAGTTCGCAAGTTGCGGTGCCGATAGGCGCATTTGTCTGCTGTATGTTTTCTGCAAGTCTACTGTTCGGCCTAGCGATGATGCGTCATATCAGTTCTGGGCAACTCATTTTGGCGGGCATTGCCTTATTGTTCTTATTCCAATCCTTGTTGTCTTTGGTGCAGTTTGTTTCGTCGCCGGAGTTAAGCCAGCAGATCTTATTCTGGTTGTTTGGCAGCTTAACTAAGGCGACTTGGTCGAATGTGGCGATTATTGCGGTAGTTTGTTCTGCATGTTTTCTGGTGCTACTTAAGGATGCGTGGAAACTCACTGCCTTGCGTTTGGGCGAAGAGAGAGCGAAAAGTTTAGGGGTAAACGTGTCCCGGCTGCGCCTTAAAACCTTAGTTTTGGTCGCAGTGATGACTGCAACGGTCACCAGTGTTGTGGGCATTATTGGCTTTATCGGCATTGTTGCCCCGAATATGGCCAGAATATTGGTGGGGGAAGATCAACGCTATTTTCTACCTTTGTCTTTTTTAATTGGGGCCTTTTTGCTTTCTACTGCCTCGGTGTTATCAAAAATCATTGTTCCTGGTGCTTTGTTTCCGATAGGCATTGTTACGGCGATTATTGGCGTGCCGTTTTTCTTTTGGCTGATTATGAGTAAGAGGCGATAGCGATGTTGCGAGTATCCAATTTAGATTTGGCGTTTGATCAGTTGATTTTGGCTCACAATATGAGCTTTGAGCTAGCCCCAGGTAAAACGCATGTGATTATTGGCCCTAATGGTACGGGCAAAAGCTCCTTGTTAAAAACCTTGTTTGGTGAGGTTCGCCCGCAGCGTGGCGCAATAAGTTTTGCCGAGCAGCCGCTGGATTATAAGCAGCTAAACCAGTGGCGGCAAAGCTTCGGTTATATGCCACAAGATATTCGTTTGGATATTGGTTTATCGGTATTAGAAGTGGTACTGCTTGGCCAGCTTAAAGCCTTATCGTTGAAATTAGCTGATAGTCTATTAGAGCAGGCGCTGCGTGCCTTGGATCAAATTGGTCTGCTGCATCTGGCACATCGTGATATTAGAACCCTGAGTGGCGGGCAGTGTCAGATGATATTGTTTGCTCAGGCCTTAATGCGTGACCCCAAGGTTCTGATGCTAGATGAACCCGTGAGCGCCTTAGACTTACATTTTCAGCAAGTGCTGTTAGAACATTTACACCAGCAAACTCAAGAAAATAACTGGGTGTCGATTATGGTATTACATGATCTGAATCTGGCGGCGCAATATGCCGACAATCTGTTGGTGATAAAGCAGGGCCAGTTAATCGCCCAAGGTTCGCCCAAACAAGTATTAAGCGCCGACTTGATCCATCAGGTCTATGGGGTTGAGACTGACGTGCTTTATGATAGCCTCGGCCTGCCGTTTATTCGTACTCAACGCCGACAGAAGCAAGTGGCTTGAAATTTCTTACCTAGTTGTTTGATTAGTTAGTAACAGATCGTTTATGAATTTTCGACATTTTCTTGCCGATTGGCGGCAGCTGTCTGCGGCAAGTAGAGTATTAGTGATAAATGGCTTTAGCTTTAATCTTGGTTTTTACATGCTATTGCCGTATTTGTCAGAGCATCTACAGACTGATTTGAACCTAAGCCCATGGCATGTAGGCATAGTGATAGGCTTACGTGTACTGAGCCAGCAAGGATTGTTCTTGGTGGGAGGAACTCTTGGCGATTATCTAGGCTATAAGCGGTTGATCTTATTAGGCTGTTTGGTCAGGGTTTTAGGTTTTTTACTATTGGGGTTTTCTCATAGCCTAACTTTATTGCTACTAGGAGCCTTTTTGACAGGCTTTGCTGGAGCGATGTTTACTCCTTCAAGCAATGCCTATTTGGCTAATGAAGCGCCCGACCAGCTAAGTCGTCATCGTCTATTTGCGATGCAAAGTTGGATGAGAGAAGCAGGAATGTTGCTTGGGCCTTTGGTAGGGCTTAGCTTACTAGGGTTTGACTTTTTTTGGGTGGGTTTGAGCTCGGCGCTCATGTTTTTGTTGTTATTTAGTATTCAATGGCGTTATTTGCCCAATCTGGCAGCCTCAAGAGTACATTCCAGCGAACAGCATTTTCTACAGCAATGGAAAAGCATGCTGTTAAATACGGATTTTATGCGGTTTGTTGGCTGCGCGTGCGCTTTCCAACTGTTTTTTCACCAGCTTTATTTGGCACTACCCAGCGAAGTCGCAGCCAGGGGCTTGGGTGCCAATGTCATTACTTGGGTGTTTGTTACTACTTCGCTGCTGGGCATTGGCTTGCAATTACCGATTAACCGTTGGGGGCGCGACTATCTTGGGCGCGCCTGGGCAATGGGCCTAGGGTTGATGTTGATGGGGGCATCGTTTTTATGGTTTCTCATCACTATTAGTCAGTGGCCTTGGCTAAACTTCATTGGTTTTGCAGTGACCTTTAGTATCGGTTCAATGCTGGTATTGCCGTTGTTAGAATCTACGGTAGCGCACTTCGGTCACCGTTCTGAACTGGGTAGTTATTATGGTTTATATTCATGCATTGGCGGTATTGTCGCCTTTTTGGGAAACCTAGGTGTAGGCTGGTTATTATCCCTCGAACAGCTAGCTACTCAATGGATATGGTTAGGCTTGGCCAGCCTCGGTTTTCTCGCTGGCTTTAGCCTCTACCGACAAGTGCATCGCATGGATTATCCCACTCAGGCTACCAGCCTGTAAGGCTAAGCGGCTACACTCGATTAGCTATCATTTTATTTTCTAGCGCGCCACTAACACTTAAGCAAACCATAGCTGTTTGGCCAATTCATTAGCCAAACCAGCTGGTTGCTAACGGTGCTAGTGGTGAGCTAGCAACCCTGCTTCTGCGTTCAGCTAGCAATAGCGCTACTGGTTAACTATTGTACTCTCGCTAAATCTGTGCCAGTGTAATAACAAGGTGTTACGTAAAGTAATGGCCAATCTTGTGTTAAATGGCTGTGCCAATAACACTCTGTAGGAGGACATTATGACGACTCTAGTTAAAATGGATGTTTATATTCCGCCGCGTGCTGGCTTGGTATGCGTCTGTAACCCTACCTTCATGTCGCCTCATTATTAAGCTCTTCTGCACCGCTCTTGGTGCTTTATCTAATTGATTAATCTATTTCTCAGCCACTGAGAAATACCGCCGAACTGTTGGAACTAATCTATGAACCAGAGTCAATTTTGGCTGGAGACGCTTACCTTTGCTAAGCGTTTTCGCCATCTGTTACATCGTCAGCCAGAGCTGAGTTGGGCAGAGGTAGAAACTGCAAAGTTGATCCAAACTGCCTTAACTGAGCTAGGCATTGCTTGGCGCAGTTGTGCTAAGTACGGCACGGTGGCTAGCTTAAATGCTCAAGGCTCTGGCTCACACATTGCTCTGCGCGCCGATATTGACGCACTACCGATTGCAGAACAAACCGACGTGGCGTGGCGCTCTAATTATCAAGGGGTCATGCATGCCTGTGGTCACGATGGTCATGCCGCTGTGTTACTGGGCACCGCACGTTGGTTAAAGCAGCATGAAGCGCAGTTAACTGGCCCCGTTTCCTTGATTTTTCAGCCCGCCGAAGAAGGTGGGCATGGCGCTAAACAAATGATTGAAGACGGCGCCTTGACTGGAGTTGATGTGATTTATGGTTGGCATAATTGGCCCGCTTTGCCCTTGGGCAACATGCTCTGCCCCGATAGCACCATTATGTCGGGTAATGGCACCTTTGTGATAGAGCTGCATGGAAAAGGAGGACATGCCAGTCAACCAGAACAGTGCCGCGATCCGGTACTAGCCGCTGCTGCTTTAACGGTAAATTTGCAGCAAATTGTGGCAAGACGGATCGCGCCACAATCAGCAGCGGTAGTGAGCGTAACCAGTATTGAAGCGCCTAGCGGGCTTACGGTTATCCCCGATAAGGCAAAAGTGTCTGGCTCGATACGTTTTTCTGAGCCTAGCGACCAGCCCTTAATCGAACAATATTTGTTAGAGATTAGCGAGGATACCGCTGCCAGCTATGGCGTAGCCTGTAGCGTTGAGCTTCAGCCGCGTTACGCCCCAACGGTAAACCACGCAGCGCCAGCAGAGCACGCTAGAGCATGTTGGAAGGCGCTGTATGGTGAATCGGCTTTATTAAACCAAGGACTGGCGCCTTTGATGGCCTCTGAAGACTTCAGTTATTACTTAAACGAAATAGCCGGAGCCTACGCCATTATTGGCGCGGGAGAGTCAAGTGATTGTCCACCTTGTCATAGTCCTCATTACGATTTTAATGACCAACTACTCGAAACCGTCATCCGTTGGTACAGCCAATTGGTTGGCGTATCTAGTCCACCACCTAGATGAAGGTAGCTTGATGTAACGACTAACCAATCAGCCCATAGGAGAGATTGATGAGTATTTTTGATGAACGAGAATCCAATTTGCGCGCCTATTGTCGAGTATACCCAACGGTGTTTGACAAGGCCTTTAACGCTCGCCAAATTGATGAAAACGGAAAACAATATATCGACTTTTTCGCCGGGGCCGGAGTGTTAAATTTTGGCCATAACAATCCCAAAATGACCACGGCGATTATTGATTACATTCAAAATCAAGGTGTGACACATAGCTTGGATATGAGCACCACCATTAAACGTAGATTTATGGAGGTATTTAGCGAGCTTATCTTACAGCCGCGTAAGCTGCCTCATCGTATGCAATTTGTAGGTCCCACTGGGACTAATGCGGTTGAGGCTGCGCTAAAACTGGCTCGCCGCGTTACTGGGCGTCAGTCGGTGGTGGCCTTTAACCATGCTTTTCATGGAATGACTTTAGGCTCGTTAGCCGCCACGGCCAATAGCTATTTCAGAGGCGCCGCAGGTGTGCCGCTTAACCATGTGATTCATTATCCCTTTGGCGCAGAAGATTCGCGACTGAGTGCAGAGACCGGCAATGGCGCCGAGCAATTAGATGCCTTGCGCGCACAATTTTCTGATAGTTCGTCGGGGCTTGAAGCGCCAGCGGCCTTTATTGTGGAAGTGGTGCAGGCTGAAGGCGGGGTGAATGTGGCCGATAAAGCTTGGTTGCAAGCCTTAGCTCAGTTAGCTAAAGATCTAGGCGCGCTGCTGATTGTTGATGATATACAAGCGGGTATGGGGCGAACCGGCTCGTTTTTTAGTTTCGATGACTACGGCATTGAGCCTGACATTGTCTGCCTTGCTAAAGGGCTGGGTGGTTTTGGTACGCCATTGGCGATGAATTTGGTTAAGCCAGAGCACGATGATCATTGGTCACCCGGTGAACATACCGGCACCTTCCGTGGGCAAAGCTTGAGCTTTGTCGCGGGCATAGAAGCGCTTAACTATTTTCGTGATGAGCAGCTGATGAATCAGGTGGCAGAAAAAAGTGCTCAAATGCGTGAAGCGCTTAGCGCATTGGCTCAGCATCCGGCGATTCAAGTTCGTGGTAAAGGCATGATGCTGGGCATTGATGTGGGCGATGGCGCAGTGGCCAAGTCGGTTGTGGCCAACTGCTTTGAGAATGGTTTGTTACTGGGCGCCTGTGGCACTGGTGGACGAGTGGTTAAATTGATCCCTCCTCTAACGATTGAGCAAGATGACTTAGCACAGGGCATGTCGATAGTGATTGACGCGGTTAAGCACGCACTAGAGACCAGCTAGTAAAGTAACAATATCAAGGAGGTAGTGATGATAGTGACAACCAATCCTAGCACCGGAAAAGTGATTAAAGAGTATGCTGCGCTGAGCGAGCAGCAAGTCGATCAGCAGGTTAAGCGCGCCAAAGCGGCATTTCCAGCTTGGTCGGCACTAAGCTATGCAGAACGCGCTCAAGTGTTACAGCGGGTCGCAGCGAGCTTGCGCAACAACAAGGCTAAGCTCTCTCAACTGATGACCGATGAAATGGGCAAGCCGGTGAAAGAAGCAGGCCCCGAGGTAGAAAAATCCGCTTGGTGTGCTGAGCATTATGCCGAGCATGCCCAAGCCTATTTAGCCGATTTAGAGCTGCCTTCCGATGCCCAGCGCAGTTACGTTAAACATCAAGCTTTAGGTACCTTGTTGGGCGTTTTACCTTGGAATGCACCGTTGTGGATAGCCTTTCGTTATTTAGCGCCAGCGCTAATGGCGGGGAATACTTGTGTATTAAAGCATGACCCGCATGTAGCCGGCTGCGGCGAGGCCATCGTTGAGCTGTTCCATGAGGCTGGGGCACCCGAAGATATAGTAGTGAATTTGCCGATAGCTAACCAACAAGTGGAACAGGCAATTCGCCACCCAGATATTGCCGCAGTCTCTTTCACCGGTTCTGCTAAGGCTGGCGCAATAGTTGCCAGTATCGCCGCTTCTGAAATTAAGCATGCGGTGCTGGAGTTGGGGGGCTCCGATCCGCTGATTGTATTAGAGGACGCTGACCTAGAGGCCGCCGCCGATATTGCGGTATTATCACGCATTATCAACGCTGGGCAATCCTGTATTGCGGCTAAGCGGATCATCGTGGCGCAGTCAATCTATGCCAGCTTTATCGATAAACTGCAGCAGCGCTTAGGTCAACTTACTGTGGGTGATCCTAATGATGTGGCTACCGATGTTGGCCCCATCGCACGCGCTGATTTACGCGACAACCTCCATCGACAAGTGTGCGAAAGCATAGCACAAGGCGCCAAGTGTTTACTCGGGGGAGAGATGTCAAAAACGGAAGGCTTCTTTTATCCAGTGACGCTATTGGTTGATGTAAGCCCCACTATGACAGCCTTTAAAGAAGAGGTGTTTGGTCCGGTGATGGTGGTCAGTTCGGCTCGAGATGTTGAACACGCGATTGCCCTAGCTAACGATAGTGAATATGGGCTGGGGGCCGGCGTGTGGACTAACAATGCGCAATTGGCAGAGCAACTGGCTTGGCAAATCGAAGCCGGGCAGGTGGCGATTAACGGCATTGTTAAAACCGATCCAAGGCTTCCCAGTGGGGGGATTAAACGTTCAGGCTTGGGACGCGAGCTGGGCCCTCATGGCATTAAAGAGTTTGTTAACGCCAAACAAGTGTGGATTAAATAACCAGCAACTTAGTCGAACTTGTTGCGGAGCCTTAGGGCTCCGCTTTATTGTTATTTGATAAACAGCTTTCTGGGAAAGTTGCTTAGCAACTCGACACCGCTATCGGTAATGTGGATGCTTTCGGTGATTTCCATTCCCCAGTCATCTTGCCAGACGCCAGGCATCAGGTGAAAGGTCATACCGCTTTCCAATACTGTTAAATCGCTAGAGCGCAGCGAACAGGTGCGTTCTCCCCAATCTGGTGGATAAGACACACCGATGGGGTAGCCGCAGCGAGCCCCGTTTCTATCTATGCCATATTTCAGCATTACCGAGTCGATGGCGTTGGCAATGTCGGCAGTGAGGTTTCCCGGTTTGGCGACTGCTAAACCGGCGTCGATGGCTTCAATGAGCGCTTTTTCAGCATCGAGAAATTTTTGCGGGGGCTTTCCCATAAAGATGGTGCGTGACATAGGAGCATGATAGCGCTTATAACAACCGGATATTTCAAAAAAGGTGGCCTCGTTACGCTTAAATGGTCGCTCATCCCAAGTGATGTGCGAGGCGCTGGCATCGGCGCCAGATGGTAGTAGGGGGACAATTGAAGGGTAGTCGCCGCCATGGCCATCTACCCCGGCAATAGCTGTTTCGTAGATTTGCGATACCACATGACTTTTAGGTATGCCAGCACTTACCGTATCTAGTATTCGGCGGTGGATTTTCTCGGTAATGCTTCCGGCGATGCGCATATACTCGATTTCTTTTTTGGATTTAACCCCGCGCACCCAGTTAACCAAGTTATTGGCGTTTACCAGGTTGGCCTTGGGCAAGGTGGCCGCGAGTCTAAAGTGGGCCTCGGCAGAATAGTAATAATTGTCTCGTTCGGTAGCGATGACGCAACGTGACCACCCATTTTTTTGAAATATGTTTTCGCCAATCCAAGTCATCGGATGTTCGTCAATATTTTGTACATACTTTTCTGGATAACCAACCAGATTGTCGCGTTGCATAAAACACTTTAACAATGCGGCATTCCTGTCCATGGCGCGGCCAAACCAAATCGGTTCTTCCATATCCAGTGAGATAATTACACCTTGATGCACGTAAAAGGACCAGCCGTCGTAGCCGGTTAGCCAATTCATATTGCCGGGATCGGTGGCCACCATCACATCGATACGTTGTTGCTGCATGATGGATTTAACTTTCTTGACCCGCTGTTGATATTCTTTCTTGGTGAAGGGCAGTTTAGCTTTCAAGATAGTCTCTCCTTATTCATTTACTGAGGCTGCTGCAGTTACAGGGCCGCTGAGGATCGCTTGCTTGAGCTGTCGATAAGCTAATGATTAATTAATAAAAACCTATCTACACTCTACGCTAGCACGATTAAGGCTTGGCTTGAAGGGGATGGGCAATACTAAGTAGGAATATAAGGGGGCGAGAGGCTGCAGGGTGTTTAATTATTAATAAAAAAGCCACAACGCTGTTGTGGCTGCTAAAGCATGTGCTTATGGCTGAGCAGATTGCCAGCCTTAGCTTAACTTACAGTAGGTCAACCAGTTTTACCGCATCACCGATGTAGTTAGCTGGTGTCATTTTTTTCAGCTCTTCTTTAGCTGACTCTGGCAACTCCAAACCGTCGATAAACTCACGCATGGCTTGTGCATTAACACGCTTACCGCGGGTTAGCTCTTTGAGTTTTTCATAAGGTTTTTCGATGCCATAACGACGCATAACAGTTTGTACAGGCTCGGCCAATACTTCCCAGTTGCTGTCTAAATCGCTCAACAGATTTTCTTGGTTAACTTGCAACTTGCTTACGCCTTTTAGGGTTGCTTGATAGGCGATCAGCGAGTAACCCATGGCCACACCCAAGTTACGTAGCACGGTTGAGTCGGTTAGGTCGCGCTGCCAACGTGATACTGGCAATTTAGCCGCTAGGTGGCCAAACAAGGCGTTAGCAATACCTAAGTTACCTTCTGAGTTTTCAAAGTCGATGGGGTTAACTTTGTGTGGCATGGTGGATGAACCAATTTCACCGGCTACGGTTTTTTGCTTGAAGTGACCTAGGCAGATGTAGCCCCAAATATCACGGTCGAAGTCCAGCAGAATCGTATTGAAGCGGGCAATCGCATCGTACAATTCGGCGATGTAATCATGTGGTTCAATTTGCGTAGTGTAAGGGTTCCATTGTACCCCTAGGCTAGTCACAAACTCTTCTGAGAACTGGTGCCAGTCTACTTCAGGGTAAGCGCTTAGGTGAGCATTGTAGTTACCTACCGCGCCGTTAATTTTACCTAGTACTTCAACTGCTTCAATTTGCTTAAGCTGACGGCGTAAACGTGCTACCACGTTGGCCATTTCTTTACCCATGGTGCTAGGAGACGCGGGTTGGCCGTGGGTGCGAGAAAGTAGCGGGGTATCGCGTAGCTCTTTAGCTAAGGCGGTAATCGCATCAATCAGTTTTTGTAAGTAAGGCACTAATACTTCACTGCGGGCTTCGTTAAGCATTAGTGCATGTGAAAGGTTGTTAATGTCTTCAGAAGTACAAGCAAAGTGAATGAATTCAGATACTGCGTCCAGTTCAGCATTGCTGGCTACTTTTTCTTTTAGGAAATATTCAACCGCTTTGACGTCGTGGTTGGTGGTGCGCTCAATCTCTTTGACACGAGCAGCATCGGCTTCACTAAAGTTGTCGTTAATGCTATCTAGAAAGGCGATAGCTTCAGGAGAAAAGGTGGGCACTTCAGCGATGTTTTGCTGTTGAGCCAGTTTTTGTAACCAACGAATCTCTACTCTAACGCGGTATTTAATTAAGCCAAATTCGCTAAAAATACTGCGTAGTTCAGAAGTTTTATCCCCGTAGCGTCCGTCTATTGGGGAAATGGCTGTCAAGGCCGACAGTTCCATGGTGCTCTCCTAAATTAACTAATCAATGGTGTGTAAAAGTTGTAGTGTTTGCTCTAGATATTTCTTACGTGAGAACAATAGCTGACGGCGCTGACCGCCAAGCTGTCGCCACAATACGCAGGCGCGGATCCCTGCCAGCAGTAATGCTCTCACTTTGTGCTGAACGATATTTTGCTGTAGATAGTTAACATTACCCGCCACTTGAATACGTGGCCCCAAGGGACTGATGATGTCACTATAAATATCGGCAATGCCACCCAGCACTTGGGCATCTAATAACTTGAAATGTTGTAATTGGCGCTCTAACTGAGAGATGCGTTCACCCATCATGTTTAATAAGTCTGGGCGTTTGTTCAAGCGGCGCTCTAGGGCTAGCAAACTGACTAAGTAGCGGGTGATCTCGGCATTACGCTTTTCTTGTTTCTGGCTTAGCTGAGTATTCATCACACTTAAGCCCAACTTGAGTTGCGGCAAAGAGCCAAAAACGTCCACGGTTTGTTCGGGATTGGTGACCAAGATACTGTTTAAGCTGGTACTTAACGCGGCCTCTTCACAAGTACTGGTGCGTGCGACGTCTTGAACTAACTTGGCCGCTTGGCAAATTCCAGCAAAGGCAATGACGCGGTTTTCAAGAGAGTGACTCATAGTGCTTAAAGGCCAATTTTTTGTTCGATAATACCACCACCTAAACAGACTTCGTTTAAGTAAAATACCGCTGACTGACCGGGGGTCACTGCAATTTGTGGTTCATCGAAGGTAACTTTAATTTCGCCATTTTCCAAAGGCACGATGGTGCATGGAACATCTTGTTGACGATAGCGTATTTTAACGCTGCAGCGTAGTGTTTCAGTTAAGGGCTTGCGATCTACCCAGTGCAGCTGCCCAGCGATTAAAGCGGTGGACTTTAGGCGAGGGTGGTCGTGGCCTTGACCTACAATTAACACGTTGCGATCAACGTCTTTGTCTACCACATACCAAGGTGTTTCATCGCCGTCTTTGGTTCCACCAATGCCCAAGCCTTTGCGTTGGCCAAGGGTGTGATACATCAAACCTTGGTGGGTGCCCATTATCTGACCCTCGCAATTTTCTATATCGCCGGGTTGGGCTGGTAGGTATTGTGCTAAAAAGTCGCTGAACTTACGCTCGCCAATGAAGCAAATCCCAGTTGAATCTTTTTTATTGGCAGTGACTAAACCTTGCTCTTCGGCGATGCGACGCACTTCGGGTTTTTCTATTTCACCTACAGGAAAGAGCGTTTGTGCGATGTGCTTTTCTTCTAAGGTATATAAGAAGTAGCTTTGGTCTTTATTACTGTCTAAGCCGCGAAGCATTTGCCAGTGACCGTCTTGAAAACGGCGTTGCACATAGTGACCGGTAGCGATGTAGTCGGCAGAGAGTTCTTCTGCGGCAAACTCTAAAAAGGCTTTAAACTTAATTTCCTTGTTGCACATGATATCAGGGTTAGGCGTGCGACCGGCTTTGTACTCTTCGAGGAAGTGTTCAAACACGTTATCCCAGTATTCGGCAGAGAAGTTAATGGTATGAAGTTTAATGCCCAATTTGTCACAGACCGCTTGTGCGTCGGCTAAATCTTCGGCCGCTGCACAATATTCGCTGTTGTCGTCTTCTTCCCAGTTCTTCATAAAAAGGCCTTCAACCTGATAGCCTTGCTCTAATAGCAAGTAGGCTGAAACGGAAGAGTCGACACCGCCGGACATTCCGACGATCACTTTTTTTGTGCTGTTTGAATTCATGCTTAGCTATCGGGAAAAATTTGCGGCGAATTCTATCAGAAAAACTGTGATGAAAACAGCATTTCAATGCCGCAAACTATGCGATCTCCTGTTCTAATAATTGCCGGTATTTTCCGCTGTCTATTCCCTCAAGAGTATAGGGGCCAATTTGATAGCGAACCAGCCTTAAGGTAGGAAAACCAATGGCGGCAGTCATTCGTCTGACTTGGCGATTACGCCCCTCTTTAATGGTTATACTCAACCAAGTGGTGGGAATAGATTTACGTTCACGCACCGGAGGCTCCCTAGGCCAGAGCTCAGGCTCTTGGATCAAGGTTACTTTGGCCGGTAAACACGGCCCATCTTTGAGAGTAATACCTTGGCGCAGTGGGCTTAAGTCTTGCTCACTCGGGACGCCTTCCACTTGTACCCAATAGGTTTTGCTAGTTTTGGACTTAGGGTTAGCTAACTTGTGTTGTAATTTGCCATCGTTGGTCAGTAGTAACAGTCCTTCACTATCACGGTCTAAGCGCCCCGCAGCATAAACATCAGGAATGTTAATGAAATCTTTTAAGGTGGCGCGACCTTGGCCGTCGGTAAACTGGCTTAATACGTCAAAGGGTTTGTTAAACAAAACTAAACGGCGCGGTCCGTTGAGCGGTTTATTAGCTTTAGCTTCCGTCTTTCGTTTAAAACGGCGTGACGGTAACGTTTTTGCAAACTTATTCATGTCGGCAATTGTAACAGCTATTGGATGTACCACTAGTAAAACAATGTTAATGCGTTTGTAAATGGTTTATTATTTTGGCCGAATTAATTGGATGAACGGGGCATAAGTCGTCGAATGATGGATTTAACACCCTGTTACAAACCATCTCGCGGAGGCGAGCAAGTCGATAAATATCGCTAGTAATAGCGAGAGCAACCACAACTTTAGGGACCGACATGACGTCAAAGATTATTTATACCTTAACGGACGAAGCGCCAGCCTTGGCCACGTACTCATTGCTACCTATCGTACAAGCGTTTACTAATGCTGCCGGCGTAGCCGTAGAAACTCGTGATATTTCTTTAGCGGGTCGTATTATTGCCAGTTTTCCAGAATGTTTAACTGAACAGCAACGTATTTCTGATGCCCTAGCCGAATTGGGCGAGCTGGCTAAAAAGCCAGAAGCAAACATCATCAAGTTGCCAAACATTAGTGCTTCGGTTCCTCAGCTCAAAGCGGCGATTAAAGAGTTACAAGCTCAGGGCTATGCGCTTCCAGACTACCCAGAAGAGCCAGGTAATGAGCAAGAGCGCGAAGTTAAAGCCAAATACGACAAAGTAAAAGGCAGCGCGGTTAACCCGGTATTACGCGAAGGTAACTCAGACCGTCGCGCACCCAGTTCGGTAAAACAATATGCCCGTAAAAACCCACATTCTATGGGCGCTTGGTCTAAAGATTCGCTAAGCCATGTAGCTAGCATGAGCCAAGGTGATTTTTACGGTAGCGAAGTATCAACCACCATCGCCGAAGCTGGCAGCGTAGCGATTCAACTTAAAACTGAAGCGGGTGAAGTGATTACCCTAAAAGAAGCCTTCCCGGTATTAGCGGGCGAGGTGATTGATGCCGCCGCCTTAAGTGTGAGTGAGCTGGCTTCATTTATTGAAGCGGAAATTGCCGATGCCAAGGCTAAAGGTGTGTTGTTCTCTTTGCACATGAAAGCCACCATGATGAAGGTATCTGATCCACTGATTTTTGGTCATGTAGTGAAAGTCTTCTTTAAAGATGTATTCACTAAATACGGTGAATTATTTACCCAGCTTGGTGTGGATGTCAGCAATGGGCTGGGCGATGTTTACAGCAAAATTGTTAACTTGGATGAAGCCAAGCAAAACGAAATTAAAGCTGCTATTGAAGCGGTGTATGCCTATGCACCAAGTTTGGCGATGGTAGATTCTGATAGAGGCATTACCAACTTGCATGTGCCTAGCGATGTCATTATCGATGCTTCTATGCCAGCGATGATTCGCTCTTCAGGTCAAATGTGGAATGCCGCTGGCAAACTACAAGATACTAAAGCGGTGATCCCTGATCGTTGCTACGCGGGTGTATACCAACAAACCATCGATTTTTGTAAGCAAAATGGTGCATTTAATCCTACCACTATGGGCTCGGTGGCCAACGTGGGTTTGATGGCGCAAAAAGCCGAAGAATACGGTTCGCATGATAAGACTTTTGAAGTGCCAGCAGCGGGAACCGTTGAAGTGGTGGATCAAGACGGTCAAGTCCTGTTGAGTCAGTCGGTAGGTCAAGGCGACATCTTTAGAATGTGTCAGGTTAAAGACGCGCCAATTCGTGATTGGGTGAAACTGGCAGTGAATCGCGCACGTTTAACCGATACTCCGGCGATTTTCTGGTTGGATGCGCAGCGCGCCCATGATGCACAGTTGATTGCTAAGGTTGAGCGTTACTTGCAAGATCATGATACTGCTGGTCTAGACATCCAAATTATGGCGCCAAACGAGGCAACTCAGTTCTCTTTGGAAAGAGTGAAACAGGGGCTAGATACCATTTCGGTTACCGGTAACGTATTACGTGATTACCTTACCGATTTGTTCCCTATTCTAGAGCTAGGTACTTCGGCAAAAATGTTGTCGATTGTTCCGCTAATGAACGGCGGCGGTTTATTTGAAACTGGCGCGGGCGGTTCTGCGCCTAAACATGTGCAGCAATTTGAAAAAGAGAATCACCTTCGTTGGGATTCTTTAGGTGAGTTCTTGGCCTTGTCGGCGTCGTTAGAACACCTTAGTCAGGTGAGTGACAATCCAAAAGCCGCCGTATTGGCGAGTACTTTGGATAAAGCTACGGGCATTTTCCTTGATCAAAATAAATCGCCTTCGCGCAAGGTTAACGAGTTGGATAACCGCGGTAGCCATTTCTACTTGAGCTTATACTGGGCACAGTGCTTGGCCGAGCAGACTGAAGATCTGCAACTACAAGCAAGCTTTGCCGCTGTAGCTGAAAAACTAGCAGCCGAAGAAGCGACCATTGTTGAACAGTTGAACGCGGCTCAAGGGCCGTCGGTTGATATTGGTGGTTATTACCAACCTAATCGAGAAAAGGCATCAGCAGCAATGCGCCCAAGCCCGATTTTTAACGAAATCATCGATAGCCTTAAATAACCCAGATGTTACCGGAAAAGCGAGCTTAATTCGTTTGTCCTTGGTTCGATAAACACAATAAAAAATGCCAGCATTTAGCTGGCATTTTTGTTGGTTCAACTTAAAGGGCTATTTTTGACTGTCGTCAAAAACAATACTCACTGCATGGCTACCCTTCGGCCCTTGCTGAGTCTCAAACTGAACCGATTGGCCAGCTTTTAAGGTGCGGTACCCTTCCATTTGAATGGTCGAATAGTGAGCGAAGATATCTTCTCCACCGGTATCCGGGCAAATAAAACCAAATCCTTTTGCGTTGTTAAACCACTTAACTGTTCCGCTTGGCATACGACATATCCCTATAATGTTTACCTACCATACTAATTCGAACTAACCGAGTTGCTCACTTTTGAGGCAACTTAGAGTCAGTTGTTTAACAATTTAGTAAAATATTTACTACAGTCAAGTTTTGAATGTATTTTTCTACTAGCCTTGTTAAGTCAAAGGCGTTATGTTGAGAATAGAGTCGTGTTTTAACCACTATAGTTGTTATGAGTAAATTATCAGATTGGCTAGATATAGAAGAAATAGTCAAAGAAGCCGAAAGTAAGACGGCACCCCCACCAATGTATAAGGTGGTTTTGAATAATGATGACTATACTCCTATGGAGTTTGTTATTGAGGTGTTGCAGTTGTTTTTTAATATGGAGTTGGACACAGCGACCCAAGTCATGTTGACCATTCACTATAAGGGAAAAGGAGTTTGTGGGGTTTTTACGGCCGAAGTAGCTGAAACCAAAGCTGCACAAGTAAATAGCTATGCCAAGCAAAATGATCATCCATTGATGTGCACCATGGAGAAGGCATAGCTAAGTAGTATTGATTGTCTTTAGGGGGCCTATGTATGCTAAATAAAGAGTTGGAACAAACGTTAAATCAAGCGTTTAAAGAAGCAAGACAGCAACAGCACGAATTCATGACAGTGGAACACCTGTTATTAGCTTTATTAGAAAATGCCGCCGCAAAAGAAGCCTTATTAGCCTGTGGCGCCAATCTGCATCAGTTAACTCAAGAACTCAGTAGTTTTATTGAGCAAACCACCCCAGTTATTCCCGAAGATGATAGCGATAGAGAAACTCAGCCTACTTTAGGTTTTCAGCGAGTGCTGCAGCGCGCAGTGTTCCATGTACAGTCATCGGGTAACAGTGAAGTGAGTGGCGCTAATGTGCTGGTGGCCATATTTAGCGAGCAAGAAAGCCAAGCGGTGTACTTCCTGAAAAAGGCGGATATTAGTCGCCTGGATGTAGTGAATTTTATTTCCCACGGTATTCGTAAAGATGAAGAACCTAGTTCTGAACAGGGCCAAGTGGATAGCGAGGCTCAGTCTGAAGAAGTTAAGCAGCTAGAAAGCTTCGCCAGTAATCTAAATCAGCTGGTGCTTAAAGGTAAAATAGATCCCCTTATTGGTCGTGACAAAGAGCTGTCTCGCACTATCCAAGTATTGTGCCGTCGTCGCAAGAATAATCCCTTGTTGGTGGGTGAGGCTGGTGTGGGTAAAACCGCGATAGCTGAAGGTTTAGCCTACCGCATCGTGCATGATGACGTTCCTGAAGTGATTAAAGACGCCACCATCTATTCTTTGGATATTGGTTCTTTATTGGCGGGGACTAAATATCGTGGCGACTTTGAAAAACGCTTTAAGTCCTTGCTCAAGCAGTTAGAGAACGCTGAGAACGCCATTTTATTTATTGATGAAATTCATACCATTATTGGTGCTGGAGCGGCATCTGGTGGTCAGCTAGACGCGGCTAATTTGATTAAACCTCTGTTAAGTAATGGTTTATTACGCTGCGTGGGTTCAACGACCTATCAAGAATACAATCAAATCTTTGAGAAGGACCGCGCCTTAGCTCGTCGTTTCCAAAAAATTGATGTAGTCGAGCCAACGATTGAAGATACCACAAAAATCTTACTTGGCTTGAAGAGTCGTTATGAAGCGCACCACGATGTGCGTTATACCAAACAGGCCATGCGCAGTGCTGCTGAATTGGCGGCTAAGTACATTAACGAACGGCATTTACCGGATAAAGCGATTGATGTGATTGACGAAGCGGGCGCTAGCATGCGTATGCTGCCAGCAAGCCGTCGCAAAAAAACCATTGGTACGGCCGATATCGAGGCGATAGTTGCCAAAATTGCGCGGATCCCTGAAGCAAAAGTTTCTTCGTCAGACCGTGAGACTTTACGTAGTTTGAATGACACCCTCAAAATGGTGGTATTTGGTCAAGATCAGGCCATTGATGTGCTGGTAGATGCTATTCGGCTAAATCGTTCAGGCTTGGGCGCAGAACAAAAACCTGTGGGTTCGTTCTTGTTTGCCGGGCCGACTGGGGTGGGTAAAACAGAAGTGACTCAGCAACTGGCCAAAGCGCTTGGCGTTGAGCTGATCCGTTTTGATATGTCGGAGTATATGGAGCGACATGCTGTATCAAGACTCATTGGGGCTCCTCCGGGCTATGTGGGTTATGACCAAGGTGGTCTGTTGACCGACGCGGTGTTAAAACACCCTCATTGCGTGGTATTGCTGGACGAGATAGAAAAGGCTCATGAAGACGTATTTAACCTATTACTACAGGTAATGGATCACGGTACCCTAACCGATAACAATGGCCGTCATGCTGATTTCCGTAACGTTATTTTGGTGATGACCAGTAACGCAGGGGTTAAAGAGACTCAGAAAACTGCCATCGGCTTTAAAGAGCAAGATATGAGCTTTGATGCGATGGATGAAATCAACCGTATTTTTGCTCCCGAGTTCCGTAACCGTCTCGATAATATCATTTGGTTTAACCATCTTAATGAAGAAATCATTGAACAGGTGGTAGATAAGTTTATTGTTGAGTTACAAGCGCAGTTGGATGCTAACGGCGTATCGATGGAAGTGGATTTTGATGCGCGACAATGGTTGTCTGAACAAGGTTATGATAAAGCCATGGGGGCAAGACCAATGGCCAGAGTCATTCGAGAGCAATTGCGTAAGCCCTTGGCTAACGAAATTCTGTTTGGTCGCTTAAATCAAGGTGGGCATGTTGATGTAGGGCTTAAAGACGGCAAACTTGATTTTCAATATGAAGATGAAGTGGCTGAGGTATAAGCCCAACTAAGTTGCATACTAAAAAGCCAGCTTCAAGCTGGCTTTTTAATTGCAGTTCTCTGCAAATGGAGCGGATTAGCGCGCGCGGAAAACAATGCGCCCTTTTGACAAGTCGTACGGCGTTAATTGAACCGTAACTTTATCTCCAGTTAAAATGCGGATGTAGTTCTTGCGCATTTTTCCAGAAATGTGGGCAGTAACAACATGTCCGTTTTCTAGTTCTACACGGAACATTGTGTTAGGCAAGGTGTCTAACACTGTGCCTTGCATTTCAATATTGTCTTCTTTCGCCATTGAGTCCTCTGTTTGACACGCACTTATAAAAACGCAGGGAGAATGCCAGATTTACCGCCTTGTGTAAAGTTTATCCGCTAAAACTCTTGCCATTTCCCATCAATATATCGTTGATTTGGTAAATAGTGGCTTTTGTAGTTCATTTTTTGGCAGGCGTCGATTTGATAACCAAGGTACAGCCAAGATTTATTGGCTTTATTACTCTGTTCTATTTGTCTTAAAACGGCTAAACGGCCTAAAGATAAGTGCGTCAGAGTGGGCTCAAAAAAGGTATATACGGCACTTAGCGCCTGCGGCAAAACATCACAAACACAAACCGCGACCAGCTGCTGTTGATGATAGAGTTTTAAGTAGCGAGTAGTAGACCAGCCTGCGCCTAAGAAGTCATCGAACGCTTTGCGGCTTGTTGGGTACATCGGGCCGTCTTTATGGCGTGCCTCAATGTAGCGGGCGAATAAACGGTAATCTTCATCGTCAAGCTGTTGATGCCATTCGCATGATACTGTGAATGCTTTGTTTAATATCCGCTTTTGTGAACGACTGGCACTAAACTGTTTTACGTTCACTCTTAGAGATTGGCATTGTGAGCAAGCAGGGCAGGCTGGTGCATAAAGGCTATCACCACTGCGTCTGAAGCCGAGTTCGAGTAAGCTTTGGTAGTATTGAGCTTTCTGTTGAGCCTCTGCCAGCAATACGCTGAGTTGCTCTTGCTGCCTAGGTAAATAAGGGCAGGGCGAGGGTGGAGTTAATCCTATAGGTAGTTGCATGGTTTAAGTATTTGTGTTTGCCAGCATGGTGCTGCAACAGGGCTTGTTTTGTGTTGTTCCAGCAAAGCTAAAAATGCTTGTCGAGCCAAAGGCTGCATACCAAGACTAAGTAGGTGGGGGTTTTCTACTTGGCCATCGACATACACGCCGCCATTATTTTTGAAATGCAGACAAAACAAATGAAAAGCTAACTTAGAGGCGTTACTGACTAGGTGAAACATAGACTCTCCACAGAACACCTGACCAACCGCTACCCCATATAGGCCGCCAACTAGGTGCTTGCCTTGCCACACTTCTACCGAATGGGCATGCCCCAGTTTATGTAATTTATTGTAGGCGGTGATCATATCCTGATTGATCCACGTTTCATTTTTTCGAGTGGCCGAGCATAATTGAATAACTTGCTCAAAGGCCATATTAAGGCTGACCTTTAACGCTGTTTTGCGGATTAGCTTACGCATGCTTTTACTGATGTGGTGGGCTTCGAGAGCTAAACCAATACGTGGGTCAGGGCTCCACCATAATACCGGCTGATCGTCGCTAAACCAGGGGAAAATTCCAGCATGATAGGCGGCTATTAAACGCTGTGGACTTAAATCTGCGCCAATGGCTAATAGGCCATTAGGCTCGGCCAGTGCTTTATCGGGTGGGGGAAACGGACGATTAAGTTCTAATATTTCAGGATACACAAATAGCCATTTCTCTGTTTTTGTATTTGTTAACTATATCAAGAATAGCTCAAGTCTAAATATTAAAAAGCCGGTTATTTAACCGGCTTAATAGCATTTAGTCGTTTAGGCTATCGAGGTAGCGTTCGGCGTCTAAGGCCGCCATACAACCTGCGCCTGCCGAGGTAATGGCTTGGCGATAAATGTGGTCAGCCACGTCACCTGCGGCAAAAATACCAGGGATACTGGTTTGAGTGGCGTTGCCTTCGGTACCTGATTGAATACTAAGATAGCCATCTTTCATGGCTAATTGCCCTTCAAAAATACCGGTATTGGGTTGGTGGCCGATGGCGATAAACGCGCCCATTACATCGATATCTTGGCTAGTATCATCAATAACATTTTTGGTTCTCACAGCGGTGACACCCATTTCATCGCCCAGTACTTCGTCTAGGGTTTGATTGAGGTGTAATACGATGTTGCCGTTAGCCACTTTGTCCATTAAACGTTTAGTCAGAATTTTCTCGCTGCGAAATTCTTCGCGGCGGTGGATAAGGTGAACTTCAGATGCAATGTTAGATAGATATAAGGCCTCTTCTACGGCGGTATTCCCACCGCCCACTACCGCGACTTTTTGGTTGCGGTAGAAAAATCCATCACAGGTTGCGCAAGCAGATACGCCTTTGCCTTTAAATGCTTCTTCAGAAGGCAGCCCTAAATATTTTGCCGAAGCGCCAGTGGCAATAATTAATGCATCACAGGTGTATTCACCGCTGTCGCCTTTCAGCCGATAAGGCTTTTGTTGAAAGTCCACTTGATTGATGTGGTCAAACACGATTTCAGTTTCAAATTTCTCAGCATGGGCTTGCATGCGTTCCATGAGCGCTGGACCCGTTAAGCCTTCAGCGTCACCCGGCCAGTTTTCTACTTCGGTAGTGGTGGTTAATTGTCCACCCTGTTGAATACCGGTAATTAATACTGGGTTTAGGTTGGCGCGTGCCGCGTATACAGCTGCGGTGTAACCGGCAGGGCCTGAGCCTAGGATAATGAGCTTGTGATGCTTGGCGTTAGTCATGGTTAATGCAATTCCTTAATAGTCTATGTATGGTATATGAGGGTGCATAAATCGATATCAAGCGTTAGTTTGTGAATATTTCGTTATTGATATGCAGCCACCTATCTTATGCTAAACAGGATAATAGGCTTTACGCATAGCAACAAATAATAAAACTTTATATGGATATGCGTATTTATCTAGCCATTAATTCGGTTTTTTACTTGATAGTGCGTGAATTTTGTGGAATAAATAATGCCTAGGGATAAAACAAAAGTTTATAAAACACTATGCGCTTGGGTTTTAGCTCTGCATCTCGCTTGGAATGACTTATTTATGTGGGAAGGGAACGCCACATTGGTTATGCAAATTTCTTCGATGGATTATGCATAATTAGTCAACACAACTTGGTGTGCTTAGGGACTATAACTGTATCACCACTAATGGAAGCAAAAGGTCGACCAATGAAGGAACTGGATCGTATTGATCGCAACATATTAAATGAGTTGCAAAAAGATGGCCGCATATCAAATGTGGAACTGTCAAAACGCGTGGGCTTAAGTCCAACGCCTTGCCTTGAACGAGTTAGACGCCTAGAGCGCCAAGGTTACATCTCTGGTTACACTGCCATTTTAAACCCTCAGTACTTGGATGCTTCACTGTTGGTTTTTGTTGAAATCACCTTGAATCGCGGCGCACCTGATGTATTTGAGCAATTTAATCATGCTGTTCAACAGTTGGAAGAAATCCAAGAGTGTCATTTGGTTTCTGGTGACTTTGATTATTTGTTGAAAACGCGTGTGGCAGATATGTCGGCTTATCGTAAGTTGTTAGGTGAAACCTTATTACGTTTGCCTGGGGTTAACGATACGCGTACTTATGTTGTGATGGAAGAAGTCAAACAGAGTAATAGGCTAGTTATCAAAAACTAACGGAGACGTTTCCCCCTCCAAGAGGTTTTTGGTAAAGTTAAACGAGCGGCTAAGGCCGCTTGTTTTGTTTTTAGCCAATGGAATTTTGATTGGATACTTTTAGTTCAAGGGAACGCTTGTGACAGATACAACAGACAACAAATTGTCTGGCTTTGCGCGAATCGCAGAAGCGAGTGCTATTGCTCTGGGAGCCTTAGGTGTGTACCTAATGGTGGCTTTGCTAACGTTTAATCCCAGTGACCCTAGTTGGTCTCAAATAGGCACGCAAGAAAGCATCGCTAATGCTGCCGGCAGCTCTGGCGCGTGGTTTGCTGATCTATTGTTATTTAGTTTTGGTTTTATGGCCTATAGCGTGCCGTTTATTTGCGGTTTGTTAGCATGGGCACTGTTTTGGCGACCTTGTCCCATTGCTCAAGTGAGTTTCTTCACTTTAGGCTTACGTTTAATTGGTTTTGTTTTCACTTTCGCCAGCCTAACTACTATGGCGAGCATTCATATTGATGATTTCTACTTTTTTTCTTCAGGAGGCTTAGTGGGAGATATTTTCACTCAGCTAATGATTCCAGTGTTTGGTTTACTCGGTACTAGCATCATTTTATTAGCCGTTTTTGCCGGTGGTATTACTTTGTTTACCGGCCAGTCTTGGGTCTATGTGGTTGAACAGATAGGTGCCGTTCTTACCCGTGCCACTCAACGGGTAACCAGCTTACCGCAGCAAATCAGTCGTTCTAAACAACAAGCTCAACATCAGGATGTATTGATGCGTGATTTTGAGCAGCCAGTGCCTGCGGTGGATCAGCCCATCAATCTAGAACAAAGTGGCCAAATCGCCGACCAGCCCGAACCGTCATTGGATGAGCTGGATATGCAACAAGATATGGAGGCCAATGGGCCGATTGAACCTAGCTTTTCATTGCACCAACAAGATGATGATTTTGAAGCGGCTTTATCTGATGCCAAGCAAGAGCTAGAGTTTGCTTATTCGGATGAGGCAATTGACCCGCCCAGTGTGATTATCGATGAAACGCCGCCAGAGCCGATGCCTGAAATTAGTTTTGCTGATAACGCTGCTGCCCCAGTAAAAGCTGCTCAAACACCTCAGCCTGCAGCAAGACCGGCGCAACCGAGTTTAAGTCGTTTGCCCGATATGAATTTATTGGATCGGCCAGATAAAAAACAAAACCCGATTTCACCCGAGGAGTTGGAGCAAGTATCTCGCTTGGTTGAAGCCAAGTTACTTGATTTTAATATTCAGGCTTCGGTTGTTGCGGTGCATCCCGGGCCGGTGATTACCCGTTTTGAGCTTGATTTAGCGCCGGGTGTGAAGGTAAGTAAAATTACCAACTTATCTAAGGACTTGGCTCGCGCTTTATCGGCGATAAGTGTGCGGGTGGTGGAAGTCATTCCCGGTAAGTCGGTGATAGGTTTAGAGTTGCCGAACCGTTTTAGAGAAATCGTTTACTTAAGTGAAGTCATCGACAGTAGCGCTTTTCATCAGTCGAAATCGCCTTTAGCCATGGTATTAGGTAAGGATATTGCCGGCCAACCGGTGGTAGCTGACTTGGCTAAAATGCCTCACTTGCTGGTAGCGGGTACCACTGGTTCGGGTAAATCGGTGGGGGTGAACGTGATGATTGTTAGTTTGCTGTATAAATCTACGCCAGATGATGTTCGTTTAATCATGATCGACCCTAAAATGCTGGAGTTATCGGTGTACGAGGGCATACCGCATTTATTGTCTGAAGTGGTTACCGACATGAAAGAAGCCGCCAATGCTTTGCGTTGGTGCGTTGGAGAGATGGAGCGCCGTTACAAATTGATGTCCGCCTTAGGGGTGCGTAACTTAAAAGGTTTTAATCAGAAAGTCTTGGATGCGGCTAAATCTGGCAACCCCATTGTCGATCCTTTGTGGAAGCCAGAAGACAGTATGGCAGAGACGGCTCCAGTGTTAGAAAAACTGCCGCATATTGTGGTGGTGATTGATGAATTCGCCGACATGATGATGATTGTGGGTAAGAAGGTAGAAGAGCTGATTGCCCGTATCGCGCAAAAGGCGCGGGCGGCGGGGATCCATTTGATTCTGGCTACCCAGCGCCCATCGGTAGATGTTATTACTGGTTTGATTAAAGCTAACATTCCTACTCGAATGGCGTTTCAGGTGTCTAGCCGTATCGATTCTCGGACTATTTTGGATCAACAAGGCGCCGAAACTTTGCTAGGCATGGGCGACATGTTATATCTACCGGCAGGGACTGGTGTGCCAACACGGGTGCACGGTGCCTTTGTTGACGATCATGAAGTACACGCCGTGGTATCGGCTTGGAAAGAGCGTGGCGAGCCTAATTACATCGATGAGATCCTTAACGGCGAAGCTGGCCCCGATGCGATGTTACCCGGTGAAGTTACTGAATCAGATGAAGAGTTGGATGCCTTGTTTGACCAAGCCGTTATGCATGTAACAGAAACCCGCCGAGGCTCGGTGTCGGGGGTTCAACGTAAGTTTAAAATTGGTTATAACCGCGCAGCACGTATTGTGGAGCAAATGGAAGCGCAAGGCATTGTTAGTGCACCCGGTCACAATGGTAATCGCGAAGTGATAGCGCCTCCACCCGTTAAAATAGATTAAGAGTAAAGATGAAGACATTATTGAGTATCAGTTTTTCTCTGTTGTTAGCTACCCAGGCCTTAGCCAGCGAACAAGCGGCTCTTGAGTTACAACAACATTTATCCCAGCTACAGGGTTTTCAGGCTCAGTTTGAGCAAACCGTGATCGACGCCGATGGTATCGAAATCCATCAAGCTGAAGGCAAGTTAAGCTTGGCTCGTCCCGCTAAGTTAAACTGGCAGCAGGTAGCTCCTGAGCAAGATATGATAGTGTCTGATGGTGAAACTATTTGGTATTACAGCCCCTTCGTAGAGCAAGTAACCATTATGGATGCCAGTGAAGCTATTAATCAGTCGCCCTTCATTTTACTTGCCGATAACCGTAGTGAAAGCTGGCAAAATTACCAAGTTGAGAAACATCAGCAAGGTTATTTGGTCAGTTCCAAGCTTGATCCAATGCAAGCGGCATTTTGGGTTAAGCTGAACCAAGATAACTCGATTGCCCGTTTCGATATCATAGAAAGCACCGGTCAACGCAGTCAATTTACCCTTGAGGGCTTTAAAGTTAATCCTACTTTCGATCCTAAGTTGTTCCACTTTGATATCCCCGCGAACACGATGATTGACGATCAGCGCTAATGAGTTTCGAGTTAGACTTTTCGGCAGACTTTCGTCCTTTGGCGGCCCGAATGCGGCCGCAAACGCTGGCCCACTATGTGGGGCAACAGCATATATTGGCCGAAGACAAACCCTTGTATAAGGCGGTTGCTTCGGGGCAACTGCACTCTATGATTTTATGGGGGCCACCGGGTACCGGTAAAACCACTATCGCTGAGTTGGCTGCCTATTATGCAGATGCTGAGGTTGAAAAGATTTCTGCCGTTACCGGCGGGATTAAAGACGTGCGGGCCGCTATTGAGCGGGCTCAGCAGAATCAGCAGGTAAATCGCAGAACCATCTTGTTTGTCGACGAAGTACATCGTTTTAATAAAAGCCAGCAGGATGCCTTTCTTCCCTATGTTGAAAATGGCACGGTGATCTTTATTGGGGCGACCACCGAAAACCCATCGTTTGAATTAAATAACGCCTTACTTTCGCGAGCCAAAGTCTATGTGCTGAAAGCGTTAAATCAGCACGACATACTGCAATTGTTGCAACGTGCGCTAAGTGAGGACGCCATACTCAGCCAACAAGTTATTCAAATAGAGGCTGGAGTGTTGGAAGCTTTGGCTAAGTTAGTCAGCGGTGATGCCCGCCGGTCTCTTAATTTACTCGAGATGATGTGTGAGTTGGCAGAACAAGGCCCTTCAGGCAAGCTGCTAAATTTTGATTTATTAGCGCAAGCTGCTGGGGAACGTTATAGCCATATAGATAAAGGCGGCGACCAGTTTTATGACTTGTTGTCAGCCTTACATAAATCAATACGCGGCTCTTCCCCTGATGGCGCTTTGTATTGGTATAGTCGCATCTTAGAAGCCAGTGGCGATCCGCTTTCGGTAGCGCGGCGCTGTTTGGCGATAGCCTCGGAAGACGTGGGTAATGCTGACCCCCGAGCCATGCAGATTGCGGTAAGCGCTTGGGATTGTTTTACCCGTGTCGGCGCAGCAGAGGGCGAACGGGCGATTGCTCAAGCGGTAGTGTACTTAGCCTGCGCACCGAAGAGTAATGCCGTATATAGCGCATTTAAAGCGGCGCGCGAGGCCGCTAAACAATACGGAGACGCCGAGGTGCCAGTGCATTTGCGCAATGCACCAACCCAGTTGATGGCTGAATTAGGCTACGGCGCAGATTATCGTTACTCTCACGATGAACCGAATGCCTATTCGGCTGGGCAGCAATATCTGCCAGATGTATTACAAGGGCAGCAATTTTATTATCCGCACGAGCGCGGCTTAGAAAAGCAAATCGCGGAAAAGCTACGCTACTTGAAGCAGCTTGATCAACAAGCAAAATAGTACCCGCTCAGACAAATATCGGTGAATATTCACTAAGTTGCCGAAAGGCCGATTGTGTCTGCTTAGAGTTGCTTTATAATGAACGCTTCGCAAAGTAAGCATGTTGACTGCCTAATCAGTTGCTCTTCTGACATCGTAGGCAAGTTCACAAATTATCAAATTGAATTGGAAAATAGGTTATTGAATGTTAGACGCTAATTTATTGCGCGGCGAAATCGACAGCACCGCTGAGCGCTTAAAGACTCGTGGATTTGAACTTGATGTGGCTCGCTTGAACGAACTAGAAAGTCGTCGAAAGGAACTACAAGTTCGTACCCAAGAACTACAAAATGAGCGCAATGCCCGTTCCAAGTCAATTGGTCAAGCAAAGGGGCGTGGCGAAGACATCGCGCCACTGCTAGCTGAAGTGGGCCAGCTCGGCGATAAGCTTGATGCGGCTAAAAACGAATTAAATGATGTGTTAGAAGAGATAAAAGCCTACGCACTTACGGTGCCTAATCTGCCTCATCCTAGTGTTCCTGTCGGCAAAGACGAAGCTGAAAACGTTGAACTGCATACCTGGGGACAAATTCCTGAGTTTGATTTTGCAGTGAAAGACCACGTTGATGTGGGCAGCGATTTGGCCGGATTAGATTTTGCCAACGCGGTAAAAATCAGTGGCTCTCGCTTCATTGTGATGAAAGGCAAAATTGCTAAGCTGCACCGTGCCATTGCCCAATTCATGTTGGATACCCATACCGAAGAGCATGGTTACCAAGAGATGTATGTACCGTATTTGGTTAATGCCGATTCTCTATATGGCACAGGGCAACTGCCAAAGTTTGGTAAAGATTTATTTCATACTCAGCCTGCGACCGAAGAAGGTATTGGTATGAGCTTGATCCCCACCGCCGAGGTGCCTCTAACTAACATGTTACGTGACACTATTGTCGATGAAACAGAGTTACCAATTAGAATGACTGCGCATACGCCTTGTTTTCGCAGTGAAGCTGGCTCTTACGGGCGTGATACCCGTGGATTGATTCGCCAACACCAATTCCACAAAGTAGAAATGGTGCAGCTGGTTCATCCTGATAAGTCTTACGAGACTTTAGAAGAAATGCGCCAACATGCGGAAAACATTTTGCAAAAATTGAAGCTTCCTTACCGCGTAGTGACTCTGTGTACTGGTGACATGGGCTTTGGTGCTACTAAGACTTATGATTTGGAAGTGTGGGTACCTGCGCAAAATACTTACCGTGAAATTTCTTCAGTATCAAACTGTGAAGACTTCCAAACACGTCGTATGCAAGCTCGTTTTCGTCCAAATGGTGCGAAGAAGCCTGAACTACTGCATTCATTAAACGGTTCTGGCTTAGCGGTAGGCCGTACTTTGGTAGCAATTTTGGAAAACTACCAAAATGCCGATGGCAGTATTACCATTCCTGAGGCATTACAAGCTTATATGGGTGGCGCAGAGACTATTTCCGCCTAAGCGTTTTAGGCAAACCAAAAAGCGCCTAGAGGGCGCTTTTTTATTGCTTGTGACCAACTATATTTAGATACATTTTACCGGCTTGGGCAGGCCGGCTATTTTTGTTGCCTGTTTTGCTGGCCCTTCAGGAAATAGCTTGTAGAGGTAGCGGCTATTACCTTTTTCTGGTCCAAATTTTTTAGCCATGGCTTTCACTAGTGCGCGCATAGCCGGTGAGGTATTAAATTCTAGGTAAAATGTGCGAACAAAGCGCACAACTTCCCAATGCGCGTCACTCATGTCAATTTGCTCTTGCTGAGCTATGTGTTCGGCTAGGGCTTCAGACCAGCTATCTAGTTCTAATAGATAGCCATTTTTATCGGTGGCATATTGTTGGCCGTTAAATTCAATCATGGTTTTTGTATTACCTTAAAACGGATTCTTGCGTTATTACCATTTGCCGTTTAATAGCAGCTGGCGAATGTTCTTTAAGTCTTTGCCAATTAATTGTAGTTGGTAAGCAATCAGCAGCTCGCTACCCACTAGTTGAGGCAATAGTTGGTTGATGCTTCGGCTATAATCGTCGAAGTCTCGGCTTAGCTGTGGGCGTTGGTTGTTCTTCAGTAATAGGTAGTCATGCATTACTTGCAGCTCATTCTGAATTAGCTGTCCGAGGTTTGCCAAGCTTTGTTCGGCCTGTTTAGACTGTAACTGGGTTCGATGAGTGGATAGAGCTGATAGGTGCGAAAGTAAGTGATGACTTAAGCCTACTAATTGATATAAGTCGGGAGAGAGGCGTTGCTTGTCACTGGGTTCGGCTAGCATGTATTGCCAGTGGCGAACCAATTCGGCTTCACTTTGATAGGCATGGTAGCGACTTAAGCGAAACGCTGTTGTTTCTTCGATTTGGCCGTTGAAATACTGCTCAAAAATAGCCGTTTGATAGTTGGTGATGTTGGCAAATAGTTGACTAATAATGTTGCGGCTCTGTTTGTGTTGCCAGTCTGGCCATAAATAGCGCATGGCTAGCATGGCCATTAATGCGCCTAGTAAAGTGACAATGATTCGAACTAATAGCGCTTCATGGGCCGGGAAGCCTTGCAGATCTAGGGATATCGAAACAAACACCGTAATAAAGGCAACCGATATCGCGTAGTTGAAATGAAAGAACAAGAAAAACACCAACACTAAGCCGGGGATCATGATCACTTGCAAAAGGTTAGGCAGCTGAAAGTAACTCACGGCGGCAGCTAAGGCTACACCAACAATGGTGCCATAAACGCGTTTGTCCACTCGCTTCTTGGTATCGTGATAATTGGGTTTAACTACCAGTAAGCAGCTTAGCATTAGCCAATAAGCATGCTCGTCACCAGAAAGTTGAATTAAACCATAGGCCGCTAGCATCAAGGTCGCCATTCTTAAGGCATGGCGATTTACGCTATGAGAAAAGTCGAGCGCTTGAGAGAGATACTGCTTTAAAGAAATATGCTTAAACGGTGAAAAGCGCTGCTCTGGTTCCGGGAACCGCTGCTCGTGAAAGCATAAGGCTATCACCTTTTTAAGGTTTTTTAGCATATAAGCAAAACGAGGCGGCATGTCTTTCATGCTGGAGCGGGCTTGTTCTATATTGTCCACTGCGGCAATTAGCTCTTGCTCAAGGCTAGGGTCTACATTTTTAGCACCCATTACTCGGGCTATTTTTACTAGCACAGCGCGGGTGTCGGCCAATATTGCCCGCGGCAGTACTCTATGTAGACGCTGATAATCAATATGCGAAGAACTTAAGCGTTCATGGAGCAACTGCGCCTTGAAAAAACGGTCCATTTGAATTGAACCCACCTGCTGTTTATTACGCTGCTGATGCACGTAAAGGGCATGCCGTATTACACCGAGTTGCTCTGCTATGTCGGCGCTTTGCGCGGTAAGTTTGACTTGAATGTCGGTTATATTAGCCTCGCGTTGAAACAGGCGAGTCTTCGTTAACTGATAAAGACTGATTTGACGAAATACTTGGTCGAGTTGTTTGTCTAGCCATCCGGTGGGGTGTAATTCATATACGACGATTGATAGCAGGGCATAACTCAAGGCTCCAATAACTAGCCATAACGGCTGTACCCACGGGTTGTCGTAGGTACTGTAACCGAGCATGGTATAAATGGCGATGATGAGTGAGCACAGCGAAATAGAACCGTATTTTTGCCCTAATACTGGCATTCGCATGAATAAGTAGGTGGAGCTAAATAAGCCAATCGCAAATAGCCATGGCCAAGGAAACAACAAGGTGACCGATAATGTGGCTAAGGAAAAGCTGCCCGCCATCAGTAAAATGCTTTGGCGGCGATGTTGATAGAAGTCTGGGCTGTCGGCCAAGCCCGCTGCCACTACGCCTAGTGTAGCGGTTAAAGCGATGTTAAGGTCGAAAATTAAACCAAGGCAAAGTATTGCTACAGCTAAGCCTGCGGCCTTAACTGCTATCGTCCAATTTAATTTTGTATAATCAAAGTGTTGTATTAATGCCATAAATGAAAACGCCCTGCTAAAAACAGGGCGTATTTTTACTTATTACCACTGTGGCCTAATCATCGTTTAAAAAGCCAAGAATGTGTAGCAGAGATACAAAAATATTAAACACATCAAGGTAAAGGCGAATGGTAGCGCTGATGTAGTTGGTTTCACGACCATTAATAATGTCGCTGGTATCGTAAAGAATGTAACCAGAGAAAATTAATACTGAAACACAGCTAATCATTAAATGAGCCATCGGTGCTTGGAAGAACAAGTTCAACACACTGGCTGCAATAAGAACGATTAGACCAGCAAACAAGAAGCCGCCCATGAAAGAAAAGTCTTTCTTAGTGGTTAGTACATACCCAGATAGGCCAAAGAATACTAAGCCTGTCATGCCCAAGGCTTGCATTACAATGGCGCCGCCTTGCGGGAATTGCAGATAATGGCTTAATAGTGGGCCCAAGGAGCCGCCCATTAGACTGGTGAATACGAAGGTCCAAACGATACCCATCGAAGAGTTAATCGCTTTGGGGAGGACGAAGAATACGATGATCATCGAGGCAACCATCATGCCAATAGATGCCATTTGGCCAATGCCGCTGACTACGGCTAAGAAGGCGGCGATCGCACTGGTAAACAAGGTCATCGATAATAGGGCGTAGGTATTACGTAGTACCTTGTTGGTTTCCAGCTTCGATGCAGCGCTATAGTTTATCGTGCTAGGTTGATTCATGTTATCACTCCGTTTTGACTGAGTTAGTTCGTTCGTTTTTAATAAACGAAATTCTAGTATAACGAGTTTTGGGCCAAATAAAATCAAATTAACCTGTGAGTCATTGTTATAAATTCATCATTTTGGCGATGCTTGGGCTTAGACAAGGGGATGGGCGTTACTACATCTAATTGCAGAAATGGCGGATTAATTTGTAGCTAAGTAAAAGGGAATGTTGCACTCGCTTTAACATAGCCCTATGATCGGAGCAATACAGGGGCCAGGCTCCATTACTATTAACGATTAAGTGAGACGGATAACAGATGTTAGTTTTAGGACACACTAATCCAGACTGCGATAGTATTGCTGGTGCAATATCATTAGCAGAGTTGTTAACCAAGCAAGGTACTCCGGCAACCGCTGTGGCTCAGGGTGAACCTAACCCTGAAGCTCAATTCTTGTTGGATAAAATTGGCTTCAGCGCACCAGAAATCCACACCGAGATTGCGGGTGAAGACGTATGGTTAATTGACTACTCTGACTGGGGACAAGCGCCTAAAGACGCAAAGAAAGCCAACATTCGCGGGATTGTTGACCATCATAAATTGGGCGATATAACTACCGCCGAGCCTTTAGAGTGCTGGATCCGCCCAGTTGGCTGCAGTTGCACCATTGTATACAGCATGTATAAAGCGGCTAATATCACGCCAAGCAAAGAAGCGGCGACCTTAATGTTGGGTGCTATTTTGAGTGATACTGTGAAGTTTAACTCGCCGACTTTTACCCCAGTGGATCGCGAAACAGCTGAAGCTTTGGCTGTAATTGCAGGCGTAGAAGATATCGAAGCCTTTGCTGATGAACAGTTTGCTGCTAAGTCTAATGTAGACGCTGTGCCAGCTGAAGAATTGGTGCTTCGAGATCAAAAAGTGTATGAGATTAACGGTAAACAATTCGCTATCGCTCAGCTAGAGTTAACTTCTGTTAAACCGGTGCTCGCGCGTTTAGATGAATTGGAGCAAGCGCTACAAACCTTAAAGCAAGCCAATAACTACCACACGGCTTTGGTACTGTTGACCGATATTACTACGCTGAATTCTACCGGTCTTATTTGCAGTGATGAAGCAGAATTGGTGGCCAAAACCTTAGGCGGAACCATCGAAGGTTCGATTATCGACTTGCCTGGTGTGGTTAGCCGTAAAAAGCAAGTTATGCCACCGTTACAGCGCGAGTTTGATGTTGCATAAAGCACAGTCACGTTGCCTGTGAAATAAGCCAGCTTTTCTGCTGGCTTTTTAATGCGCGTTTGATGAGCTTGTTCAAAAAAATCGAGCAGTTTTAGTAAAAAGATAAAGATAGCGGCCGAGCTGTCAGTTAGGCATTCGATAGATGCAACTGCAAGATAAGCTTTTCATTAACAATAAATGCTATTTTGGTTTACAAATTACGTTATTTTATTACTTGCTTAGACGTAAACGTAGTTTTGAATAATTTTTTAGTGGTTTTTTCTGCATAAATAAACAGAAAAAGCGCCTTTTTTTAAGCTCTTAGCGGCTAATGTAAAAAAAAATCGTGTTTAATTTCAAGTCAAGTCTGAAATTCCCATTATATCTGTGGTAGCATTTCTTTTACTTTCGTGACGAATGGACTAGCTCCTGCGTTATTGAATGCTGTAGTTTTGGAGGTTTAAAGGATAATTATCTGAAAATGGTGATTGTTCACACATCATCTCTAGATGGTGGGGCTCCTCTTTAAATGAAAATACTATTGATGTCTAAGGTCCTGTCGGTCTGAATAACATTAATATAGCAGTAAATAGGAATTACTGGATGACAAACATAACTCAACACAATAAGAGCCTTTATAGGCCTGAATTCGAACACGATAGCTGTGGCATCGGATTCGTTGCCCATTTAAAAGGGCGTAAAAGTCATGATGTGATCGAAAACGCATTGACCATGCTTACCTGCATGGAGCATCGTGGTGGTACTGGTTGTGACGTCGATAGTGGAGACGGCGCAGGTATTCTCATTCAGCTTCCTCATGAGTTTTTTAACGAAGAAGTAACAAAGCTAGGTTTTAGTTTACCTAAACCTGGAGAGTATGGTGTGGGGATGGTTTACTTCCCAGCCAACGAAGCTATTCGTCGCGAATGCCGCGAAATATTAAATCGAAACATCAAAAAGCTGGGTTTAACGCTGTTAGGTTACCGTATCGTACCTAAAGACAACTCTAGCCTTGGTCAAGCCTCGCTTGACAACGAGCCGCAAATTGAACAGGTGTTCATTGCTCGACCAGCCGATCTTGAGCAGCAAGTGTTTGAGCGTAAGCTATTTGTGTTACGTAAGTACACTTTGCACATTGCTGATGCAACAGTGAGTGGAGTTGATGAAGACTTTTACATGGCGTCGATGTCGTCGCGTACCATAGTATATAAAGGTCAGTTAACCACCGCCCAAGTTCGCAAGTACTATTTAGATCTTCAAGATCCTCGTGTGGTCTCTGCTATTGCAATGTTCCACTCACGGTTCTCAACCAATACCTTCCCTGCATGGCGTTTGGCCCAACCTTTCCGTTACATCGCCCACAACGGTGAAATTAACACGGTTAAGGGTAACGTAAACTGGATGCGCGCACGTGAATCATTATTAGCGAGCGTTAATTTCAGTAAAGAAGAACTGGATATGATTAATCCAGTGTGTGATATCACACGTTCTGACTCGGCCAACCTAGATATGTGTGTTGAGCTGTTGGTGCTAAGTGGTCGTCCTCTAGAACAAGTGATGATGATGGTGGTGCCAGAAGCATGGCAAACTCAAGATGACATGGATCCGGTAAAACGTGCTTTCTATGAATATTATTCTTGCATCATGGAGCCTTGGGATGGTCCGGCCTCTATTTCTTTCACTGACGGTAAAGTCATTGGCGCAACCCTTGACCGTAACGGCCTGCGTCCATCTCGTTACCTAGTGACCGATGATGGTTTGGTTGTAATGGGCTCAGAAACGGGCGCGTTAGTGGTAGACCAATCTAAAGTGGTACAAAAAGGTCGCTTACAACCTGGCAAGATTTTCATTGCAGATCTAGAACAAGGCCGCATCGTGGCCGATGACGAAGTAAAACATTCAGTTTGTTCTGCGCAGCCTTACGGCAAATGGGTAGAAGAAAACAAGATTGTGCTTGATGACCTGCCATTACCAGCGGGCTACGACCGTTTTGCTACTCAGCACAGCTTAGAAAAACGTCAAAAGGCTTTTGGTTATAGCCAAGAAGATATTAACGCTGTATTAAAACCAATGGTGAGCACAGCTAAAGAACCATTGGGGGCAATGGGTACTGATACTCCGCTAGCTATTTTGTCGGATAAAAACCCACATCTGTCTCATTACTTCAAGCAATTATTTGCCCAGGTAACTAACCCGCCGATTGACCCGATCCGTGAAGAAATGGTGATGTCGTTGCGTACTTATGTGGGGGCAGACCTCAACTTATTGGAAGAAACTCCGCTGCATTGCCGCAAAGTTGAGATTAAACAACCGGTTTTAACTAACGAACAATTAGCTAAACTGCGTAGCATTGACCACAACCACTTCCAAGCTGCGACCATTCATACTACTTTCCATGCATCTGGCGAGGAAAATGAGTTAGAGCGTGCGATTGAGCGTATCTGTCGCCATGCTAAAGATGCGGTAGATGATGGTTTCTCTATTCTAATCTTGAGTGACCGTAAAGTAGATAGCGACCACGCGGCAGTACCTTCGGTATTAGCTACAGCGGCGGTACACCACTACTTAATTCGTGAAGGTATTCGCGCTCACGCTGACCTTATCGTTGAGTCTGGTGACGTTCGTGAAACGCATCACTTCGCAACTGTACTCGGTTATGGTGCCGCTGCGGTTAACCCATACTTGGCAATCGAAACGCTATTAGACATGCGTGACCAAGCCATTATTGAAAGCAGCTTAAGCAATGACGCTGTTATTGAACGCTATACCAAAGCGGTTAATGGCGGTCTGCTTAAGATTTTCTCTAAGATGGGCATTTCAACCCTTCAGTCTTATCAAGGTGCACAAATCTTTGAAGCCTTAGGGATTAACTCTGATGTGGTACAAAAATACTTCACCGGCACAGTAAGCCGTATTGAAGGTATTGGACTAAACGGCATCGCTAAAGAGGCCTTGAACCGCCATCGCGAAGGTTTCCCAGCCGACGATAATCCGTTTAATGATTTAATTCTTAAAACTGGTGGTGAGTACGCTTGGCGTAAAGATGGTGAGCGCCATTTGTTTAACCCAACGACTATTCGTTTGTTGCAAAATGCTTCATCAACTAACGACTATAAAGTCTTTAAAGAATATGCTGCTAGCGTTGATAACCAAGCAAAAGAGGCCTACACCTTACGTGGTTTGCTGAAGTTCAAATCTGTTCGACCAAGCGTTCCTCTTGACGAAGTGGAATCGGCGGAAACCATCCTTAAACGTTTCGCAACCGGCGCCATGAGCTTTGGCTCTATTTCTTGGGAAGCCCATACTACGCTAGCTATCGCTATGAACCGTATCGGTGGTAAGAGTAACTCTGGTGAGGGCGGTGAAGATCCGATTCGCTTCAAGCCTTTGGAAAATGGCGACTCAATGATCTCTAAGATCAAGCAGGTTGCTTCTGGTCGCTTCGGTGTTACCAGCCACTACCTAGCCAATGCTGAAGAACTGCAGATCAAAATGGCGCAAGGGGCGAAGCCTGGTGAAGGTGGTCAGCTACCTGGTGATAAAGTCGATGCGTGGATTGGTAAAACCCGTGGTTCTACACCGGGTGTAGGTTTGATTTCACCTCCGCCTCACCACGATATCTACTCAATTGAAGATTTGGCTCAGCTTATCTACGATTTGAAGAACGCCAACCGTGATGCACGGATTAACGTGAAGTTAGTGTCTGAAGCGGGTGTAGGTACAATTGCTTCAGGTGTTTGTAAAGGTTATGCCGACGTTGTGCTTATTGCTGGCTACGACGGTGGTACCGGAGCATCACCGCTTAGCTCAATTAAACACGCGGGCTTGCCCTGGGAGTTAGGTTTGGCGGAAACTCACCAAACGCTGATTCAAAACAAATTACGTAGCCGTATTACCGTTCAAGCCGATGGCCAGTTGAAAACGCCTCGTGACTTAGCGGTTGCCACCTTACTGGGTGCAGAGGAGTGGGGCGTAGCCACTGCAGCGCTAGTGGTAGAAGGTTGTACCATGATGCGTAAGTGTCACTTGAACACCTGTCCTGTGGGTATTGCTACTCAAGACCGTCGTTTACGTGAGCGTTATGCTGGTCAGGTTGATCACGTGGTGAACTTCTTCAAGATGATGGTTGAAGGTTTACGTGAAATTATGGCTGAGTTGGGTTTCCGTACTATCAACGAGATGGTGGGTCAAAGCCAATGCTTGACGCCGCGCGAAGATATTGATCATTGGAAATACCAAGGTGTTGATTTATCGCCAATCCTGTACAAAGCAGAAGACAACGGCAATGAAACCCTCTACTGTAGCCAAGAGCAAAAACACCTGATTCATGACATCGTTGACCGTCAGCTAATTAAGGATGCCGCGCAGGCTTTAGAAAAAGGTGAAGCAGTATCTTTGAGCTCTGAAATTATCAATACCAACCGTAGTGTTGGTACCATGTTGTCTAATGAAATTTCTAAGCGTTACGGTGCCGAAGGCTTACCTGAAGACACTATTAAGGTTAAGTTCAATGGTAGTGCTGGACAAAGCTTTGGTACTTTTGCTGCTAAAGGTATTAAATTTGAGCTTGAAGGGGATGCTAACGATTACTTCGGTAAGGGTCTGTCAGGCGCTAAATTGATTGTTTATCCTGATCACAAAGCACCGTTTGAAGCACGTAACAACATTATCGTAGGTAACGTAGCCTTCTTTGGCGGTACTTCTGGTGAAGCCTATATTCGAGGCATCGCTGGTGAGCGCTTCTGTGTGCGCAACTCAGGTGTAACCGCGGTTGTTGAAGGTGTCGGTGACCACGGCTGTGAATACATGACCGGCGGTAAAGCGGTTATTCTTGGTGAAACAGGTCGTAACTTCGCTGCCGGTATGTCTGGTGGTGTGGCTTACGTACTGGACCGTAATCAACTATTCGCTAAACGTTGCAACATGGAAATGGTGAAGTTAGGTGGCGTGGAAGACGCGGCTGAAGCGGCCGAACTAAAAGCGCTAATCGAGAAGCACCTAGAGTACACTGGCTCAGATGTGGCTAAAGAATTACTCGAAGATTGGGACAAAGCGCTAGGATTGTTTGTTCGTGTTATGCCAACCGACTACGAGCGTATGCAGAACTACATGAAAGAGGCTAAAGCTACCGGTGAATATGAAACGGATTACGATGTAGCCGTAGCTGCATTTGATATGCACCTAGATAAAGTAGCGCAAGCGAAAAAAGCCCAAGCAGAACAAGCCAAACAAAAAGCTGAAGTGGTTTAGGAGAGAGACATGGCAAATCCAACAGGATTTTTGGAAATAGACAGGAAGCTATCAACAGACCGCGACCCAGCAGAGCGTTTGATTGACTGGTTAGAAGTAAAAACGCCGATGAGCGAACAAGCGGTTAAAGACCAAGCTTCTCGTTGTATGGATTGTGGTATTCCATTTTGTCACTCAGGTGACTCAGCCTACGCGCCTCGCGTAGCGGGTTGTCCTGTGAATAACTTGATCCCAGAATGGAATGACTTGGTATACCGTGGTCGTTGGAAAGACGCGATTGAGCGTTTGCACAAAACCAATAACTTCCCAGAGTTTACTGGACGTGTATGTCCTGCGCCTTGTGAAGATTCATGTGTTCTGGGCATTAACGCTCCACCGGTGACGATTAAGAGCCAAGAAGTTAATATTATCGAGCGTGCGTTTAAAGAAGGTTGGGTTAAACCCAACCCACCTAAACTGCGCACCGGTAAAACCGTGGCTATTATTGGTTCTGGCCCAGCCGGACTAGCAGCAGCGGCTCAGTTAAACTCAGCCGGCCATACAGTGACGGTATTTGAGCGTGCCGATCGGATTGGTGGTTTGTTGATGTATGGCATTCCCAATATGAAACTACAAAAAGAAATTGTAGAGCGTCGTATTGAGATAATGCGTCAAGAAGGCATTATCTTTAAGACTTCGGTTGAAGTGGGTAAAGATATTTCGGTTAATCGCCTACATGAAGATTTTGACGCCTTGTTGTTAGCCACAGGGGCGACGGTTCCGCGTGATCTACCCGTTGAGGGACGCGAGTTAAACGGTGTTCATTTTGCGATGGAGTTCTTGGGTAAAAATACCAAGAGCTTGTTAGATAGCAACTTGGAAGATGGCCGTTACATTAGCGCTAAAGATAAGCACGTAGTGGTTATTGGTGGTGGTGATACCGGCACTGACTGTGTGGGCACCGCTTTGCGCCATGGCTGTAAGCATGTAATGCAACTAGAGATTATGCCGCAGCCTCCAATGGAACGAGCGCAGGATAACCCATGGCCAGAATTTAAGCGTACGCTTAAACGCGATTACGGCCAAGATGAAGCGATTGCCATTCAAGGTGAAGACCCGCGCCGTTACTTGGTTATGACCCAAAAAATGGTGGGTGATGAGCAAGGCAACGTGACTGAAGTTCATACCACTAAGATCGAATGGATTAAAAACCCAAATGGGCAAATGGTGCCTCAGCCAATAAAAGGCAGCGAAGAAGTGATTAAAGCTGACCTCGTGTTATTGGCTATGGGCTTCATGGGGCCAGAAGCAGGTATTATTGATGAGCTTGGTGTAGAGAAGGATGCACGCTCTAATGCTAAAGCCGAATACGACGAATACGCGACCAATGTTAAAGGCGTATTTGCAGCTGGTGATGCTCGTCGTGGCCAAAGCTTGATTGTTTGGGCGATTAATGAAGGTCGTGGCGCCGCGCAAGCGGTAGACACTTTCTTAATGGGCAAAAGCTACTTACCTAAGTAAGTGCTTCTACTATAAAAAAACCGGCTTACGCCGGTTTTTTTATATCAAAGTGACTGGCTTTTAGGCAATTAAGCGTAATTTGTCAAAAACCTAAAAAAGACAGTTTACAAGTATTAAAATGCTAGGTAATATGCGCCCCGTTGCTGCGGAGGGGTGGCAGAGTGGTCGAATGCACCGGTCTTGAAAACCGGCAGGCGTTAATAGCGCCTCGAGAGTTCAAATCTCTCCTCCTCCGCCATATTCAAGAAAAACGCCAACCAATTAGGTTGGCGTTTTTTGTTTCTCGCCTGCTGTTTCTCTAGCATATTGCTAGTTTCTTAGTCGATCGATCAAGAATCTTTGGTACTAACTTAAACTTATACCGCTTAAGCCTTTAAATTATTATCTTGATGAGATATAACGTTGACAGCGTAGATCTATATGGTCTTGCTAGCTGCCTTATTCGCAGATTGATGTTTTTATAACAGCGGAGAAAATGCTTGATAAACGTATTTCTGGTTGACGATCATGAGCTAGTGCGTACAGGGATCCGTCGCATTTTAGAAGACGTTCGAGGATTTAAAGTTGTTGGTGAAGCTGAAAGCGGAGAAAAAGCCGTTCAGTGGTGTAGAAACAATCAGGCCAACGTTATCCTGATGGATATGAACATGCCAGGTATTGGTGGTTTAGAAGCCACTCGCAAAATCTTGCGTTATGATCCTGATGCAAAAATTATTGTCTTAACTATACATAGCGAAAACCCATTTCCGACTAAAGTCATGCAAGCCGGCGCCTGTGGTTATTTAACCAAGAGCGCAGGCCCGGACGAAATGCTACAGGCGATCCGTGCGGTCAATGTGGGTCAGCGTTACCTCTCTCCGGAAATTGCTCAACAAATGGCGCTCAGCCAATTTAGTCCTGCTGAGGATAATCCTTTTCAAAGTCTGTCTGAACGTGAATTACAAATCATGTTGATGATAACCAAAGGTGAGAAGGTGACAGACATCTCTGAGCAGTTAAACCTTAGTCCTAAAACGGTAAATTCCTATCGCTATCGCTTATTTAGCAAACTAGGCATTAGCGGTGACGTAGAACTGACTCACCTAGCGATACGCCACGGTATGATAGACAGTGATAAGTTGTAGTTTTGCAGCAACAGCCCGTCCCATTTGATAGTAAGGCTTTTCTTAGCCAAGTGACCGAAGCTAGCGGTGTTTATATGATGTATAACGCCGCTAAAGAAGTCATTTATGTTGGTAAAGCTAAATCTTTAAAAAAAAGACTCAGTAGTTACTTTCGTAAAAACGTCGATAGTAACAAAACGCGAGCCTTAGTTGCCAATATTGCCAATGTTGAAGTGACCGTAACGCATAGCGAAACGGAAGCATTGATTCTTGAACATAACTTGATCAAGAAATACCTGCCTAAATACAACGTATTACTAAGGGATGATAAATCTTATCCTTATATTCTAATCAGTAAGCATAAGCATCCGCGGATCTCCATGCATCGCGGGGCAAAGCGTAATCAAGGTGACTATTTTGGCCCTTATCCTAACGGTAATGCGGTAAGAGAAAGCCTGCATTTAATGCAAAAGTTGTTTCCAATTCGCCAATGCAGCGATAGTGAATATGCTAACCGACAGCGGCCCTGTTTACAGTATCAATTAAAGCGCTGTTCCGGGCCTTGCGTCAACTTGGTGAGTGATGAGGAATATCAACAACAGGTTGAATTAGCGACCTTGTTTTTAAAAGGTAAAAGTCAGCAGGTGATCAATCAGTTGGTCGAGAAAATGTCTGCGGCGAGTGACTCTTTAAATTTTGAAGCTGCTGCAGGATTTCGCGACCAGATTCAAGCCTTACGTAAAGTTCAAGAACAACAGTTTGTTAGCGGCAATACCGCGCACAGCGATGTGCTTGGCTTTGCTTTTCGTAACGGTATTGCGGTGATTCATTTATTGTTGATTCGAGACGGTCAAGTTTTAGGAAGCCGTTCATATTTTCCAAAAGTGCCAAAACAAGTCGATGCAGCAGAAATTCTGCGTAGTTTTGTGATGCAGTATTACTTGTCGGAACAACGAAAAGGTAATCAGCCTAATGAGGTGCTGCTACCTAACTTAGACGGCGATTGGGCGGCCATTGAGGCCGCTATTGAGAGTGAATTAGCCTGTAAAGTGACACTGCATATACCTAAGCGAGGAGAGAAAAGTCGGTTTGTTGCCTTGGCCAATACTAATGCCGAAAATGCCTTGTTAAGCAAGCTTAACCAAGAGGCAACTATTCATCACAGAGTGACCGAGCTAGAGGCCTTGCTCAAGCCTGAGCGGCCTATCAAACGGATGGAGTGTTTCGATATTAGTCATACCCAAGGGGAGCGAACCGTTGCTTCCTGTGTGGTATTTGACCGCAGTGGACCAAACAAAAGTGAGTACCGGCGCTTTAACATCGACGGTATAACCGGGGGAGATGATTATGCGGCCATGGCTCAAGCCTTAACCCGTCGATACCAAAAAGTACAACTAGTAGAAAAGATCCCCGATGTTTTGTTTATTGATGGTGGTAAAGGTCAGTTGGCGGCCGCGTTTGCCAGTATTGAACCGTTAAACTTAAATCCTATGCCGTTGTTAGTAGGGGTAGCAAAAGGGATAACACGTAAACCTGGCTTAGAGACCCTATTAATAGGTAAAGAAATGCGGCAGTTACACTTACCCGGTGATTCAGCGGCATTGCACTTAATTCAGCACATACGTGATGAAAGCCATCGCTTTGCTATTACCGGACATAGAAATCGTCGCGACAAGGCTAGAACAACTAGCGTGCTGGAAGACATAGATGGGGTAGGGGCGAAAAGGCGCCAGGCATTGTTGACCCACTTGGGGGGAATGCAGCAACTAAGAAGTGCTAGCGTTGACGAAATCAAGAAAGTACCTGGAATTAGCCCCTCATTAGCGCAAAAAATTTTTGATTCGTTGCATCACTAGCCAAGATTAGGCAACATAGCGGCAGTTGCTTTATAAATGAAAAATAATGATAAATATTCCAAATATACTAACCGCGTTTAGAATCGTATTAATTCCGTTTTTCTTGATCGCTTTTTACTTGCCCGTAGAGTGGGGAATGTCATGTGCCGCGCTGATTTTTGGTTTGGCCGCTGCCACCGATTATTTAGATGGTTACCTAGCTCGTCGACTTAAGCAAACCACACCCTTTGGCGCTTTTTTAGACCCAGTAGCAGATAAAGCCATGGTGGTTGCTGCGCTAGTTGTGTTAGTGGAACATTACCAGACTTTTTGGGTGACCATTCCTGCGGTGATTATGATATCTAGAGAGATTATTATTTCAGCGCTTCGAGAGTGGATGGCCGAACTGGGTAAACGTTCTAGTGTTGCGGTGTCATGGTTAGGAAAATATAAAACGGCTGCTCAGATGATAGCCATTATCGGTTTAACCGCACAGGTTTCTAGTGTGCTGACCGACTTCAGTTTCGTGATGTTTTATGTAGCGGCGGCATTAACCTTGTGGTCTATGGTGAGTTACTTAATCTTGGCTTGGCCAGAATTAAGCCAAAATGATAAATAAACAAGGGCTTTCGGCTAAAAATCAGGCGAACGGTAATAAACTTAGTAAAAGACAGTTGACGTAGGCATTTAGCTCGCTAAAATGCACAGCACATTCAGCAGCGCTTGTTCGCTGTCAATGTAAATAATTGAGCGGCACTAGCTCAGTGTGGACATAAAGAGTAGCGCAACCTTTAGGTAAAGCGAACACATACTAAATAGTGATA